>JAVEDG010000410.1 GCA_030841245.1 Actinomycetota bacterium | reverse complement strand
AGGGCGAACGCCCGGGGGCCGCGGGCTGAGCGTGTGCGCGGACCACGAGGTCGCCAACTGCCGGGCCGTCCTCCGGGGCGGCCCGGCGCAACGCGATCGTCATCGAGTCGGGCTCACTGCTCCCCGGCCTCCGCCTGCACCTTGGCGGCGATGTGGCTGGGCATGGGCTCGTGGCGCAGGTAGGTCCGCGAGAAGGTGCCGGTCCCGTGCGAGAGGGAGCGCAGGTCCACGGCGTACCGGGTGATCTCGATCTGGGGCACGTCGGCCTTCACCAGGGTGCGTCCGATGCCGACCGGTTCGGTGCCGGTCACCCGGCCGCGGCGGGTCGACAGGTCGCTCATCACCGAGCCGACGTACTCGTCCGAGACCAGCACCGACACGTCGTCCACCGGCTCGAGCAGGTGGACCTGGGTGGCCTTCGCGGCCTCCTTGAGAGCGAGCGCGCCGGCCGTCTGGAAGGCCATGTCGGACGAGTCGACCGAGTGGGCCTTGCCGTCGGTCAACGTGACCCGGATGTCGACCACCGGGTAGCCCGCGGCGACGCCACGATCCATCTGGGTCCGGACGCCCTTCTCCACCGAGGGGATGAACTGCCGCGGGACGGCACCGCCGACCACCTTGTCGACGAACTCGAAGCCCGAGCCCGAGGGCAGTGGCTCGACCGTGATGTCGCACACGGCGTACTGCCCGTGCCCGCCGGACTGCTTGACGTGGCGACCGTGACCCTTGGCCTGCCCGGCGAAGGTCTCGCGCAGCTGGACGCGCAGTGGCACCGACTCGACGTCGACGCCGTAGCGGTTCTTCAGGCGGTCCAGGAGTACGTCGAGGTGCGCCTCGCCCATGCACCAGAGCACCAGCTGGTGGGTCTCGGCATTCATCTCGAGCCGCAGCGTCGGGTCCTCTGCGACCAGTCGGCCGATGCCTTGCGAGAGCTTGTCCTCGTCGGCCTTCGACTTGGCGACCACGGCGACGGGCAGCAGCGGCTCGGGCATGACCCATGGCTCCATGAGCAGCGGCTGGTCCTTGTCCGAGAGCGTGTCGCCGGTCTCGGCGCGGGTGAGCTTGGCGACGGCGCAGATGTCGCCGGCGACGCACTGCGACACGGTGCGCTGGTTCTTGCCGAGGGGTGACGTCACGGCACCGACCCGCTCGTCGACGTCGTGGTCCTCGTGGCCGCGGTCACCGAGGAAGTGCCCCGACACGTGCAGCGTGGAGTCGGGCCGCAGGGTCCCGGAGAACACGCGCACCAGCGAGATCCGCCCGACGTAGGGGTCGGTCGTCGTCTTGACCACTTCGGCCACGAGTGGGCCGTCCGGGTCGCAGCTCAACGGTCCGGCAGGTGACCCGTCGGGAGACGCGACGGGGGGTACGTCGTGCTCCAGCGGCGACGGGAACCCCTGCGTGATCACCTCGAGCAGCTCAGCGGTGCCCAGCCCGATCGGGGCAGCCGCCGCGAGCACGGGGTAGAACGAGCCCCGGGCGACGGCCGTCTCGAGGTCGTCGATCAGCACCTTCAGGTCGATGTCCTCGCCCTCGAGGTAGCGGTCCATCAACGACTCGTCCTCGGACTCGGCGATGATCCCCTCGATCAGGGCGCTGCGAGCCGTCTCGATCAGCGGCAGGTGCTCGGCGTCCGGCTCGCGCTCGGTGCGCGTACCACCGGTGTAGTCCACGACCTTCTGGGACAGCAGCCCGATCAGGCCGGCGGCGGTGCCGTCGTCGCCCGCGAGCGGGAGGTAGAGGGGGAGCACGCCAGCGCCGAACACCCGCTGGCAGACCGCGACCGACTCGTCGAATTCGGCACGCTCCTTGTCGAGCTTGGTGACGACCACGGCCCTCGGCATGCCCACGGAGGCGCACTCCTCCCAGAGCATCTGGGTGGCGCCGTCGACGCCGTCCACGGCCGACACGACGAACAGCGCGGCGTCGGCCGCGCGCAGGCCGGCGCGCAGGTCACCCACGAAGTCGGCGTAGCCGGGGGTGTCCAGCAGGTTGACCTTGACGCCGCCGTGCTGCAGCGGCGCCAGAGAAAGCGAGACGGAGCGGTGCTGGCGGTGCTCGGCCTCGTCGAAGTCGCTCACGGTCGTGCCGTCCTCGACCCGGCCCATCCGCGAGATCTCGCCGGTCGCGGCAAGCAGCCCCTCGACCAGGGTGGTCTTGCCGGACCCGGAATGGCCGACCAGCACCACGTTGCGGATGGAGCCGGGCTGGTCGGCCCCCGGTGCACCTCCGGCGGCTCCGGCGGGGCTGCTCGTCTGGACCATCGTGATCGCCTCCTAGTGCGGGGTGGCCCGCTGCGGATCGGTCCTCGCAGCCTTCACCCGTCGACGGCCACGGCACAAGACCCGTGCGCAGGAGGCCGGCGGGCTGGCTACGATCGCCCATCACAACGACGTAGCAGCTCATCGCCGACCCCGATCGGGGACACCGTGCTCAACCGCTTCGCCCGGGCGCTGTTCACGCGCATCTTCCGGCCGATCGCCGCGTTCCTGGTGCGACGGCACGTGAGCCCGGATGTCGTGACACTGGTCGGCACCCTCGGGGTGACCGGCGGCGCGCTCGCCTTCTATCCCCGGGGCGAGTTCTTCTGGGGCACCGTGGTGATCACGCTGTTCGTCTTCTCCGACCTGATCGACGGCACCATGGCCCGGATGACCGAGCGGTCCAGCCGTTGGGGCGCCTGGCTGGACTCGACGCTGGACCGGGTCGGCGACGCCGCGGTCTTCGGCGGCCTCGTGATGTACTTCGCCGGCACCGGCGACGACCTCCTGCTGGCCGGACTCTCGCTGTACTGCCTGGCCTCCGGTGCGGTGGTGTCCTACGCGCGGGCCCGCGCCGAGGGGCTCGGCATGACGGCCGACGTGGGGATCACCGAGCGGGCGGACCGGCTGGTGGCCATCCTGGTCTGCACCGGCCTGGACGGGCTCGGGGTGCCCTACGTCCAGGCGCTGGCACTGTGGGCGCTGGCCGTCGGCAGCACCGTGACCATCGGGCAGCGGACCCTCGCCGTGCGCCGGCAGGCTCTGGCGGAGCTGCCCTGAGCGGGATCGGCGCGGCACTGGCCTACCGCGGCTACGTCCTCGGCTGGGAAGCCGTGCGGCGGCTGCCGGAGTCGGTGGCGTACGCCGTGTTCCGGGTGGGCGCGGACCTGGCGTGGCGCCGCCACGGCCTGCGGGTCCGCCAGCTCGAGCGCAACCTGCGGCGCGCCCGGCCCGATGCCTCGACCGCCGAGATGAGGGCGTTGTCCCGGGCCGGGATGCGGTCCTACCTGCGCTACTGGTGCGACGCCTTCCGGCTGCCCGACTGGGACCACGATCGGGTGGTCTCGGCCGTGCGGGTGGAGAACGAGCACCACCTGCGGGACGCGCTCGGGGCGGGGCGAGGCGTCGTCGCGGCTCTGATGCACATGGGCAACTGGGACCACGCTGGTGCGTGGGCGGCACTGACCGGGGCACCCGTCGTGACGGTGGCCGAGCGGCTGCGCCCGGAACGGTTGTACGCGCGGTTCCTCGCGTACCGCGAGGGACTGGGCATGGAGATCCTGCCGCTGACCGGGCAGGAGGGGATCACGGCGACGCTGGTCGACCGGCTCCGGTCCGCCCGGCTGGTCCCGTTGCTCGCGGACCGCGACCTGCGGGCCACCGGCCTGGAGGTGGTGTTGCTCGGGGAGGCGGCCCGGCTGCCGGCCGGCCCGGCCCTGCTGGCGCTGCGCACCGGTGCCGCCCTGCACCCGGTGAGCATCTGGTACGAACCCGGTCCGACCCGCGGCCTGGTCATCCACTTCCACGACGAGGTGCTCGCCCCGGCCTCCGGGCCGACCCGTGAGAAGGTCACCGCCATGACCCAAGGTGTGGCCGACGTGTTCTCGGCCGCCATCAGGGCCCACCCCCAGGACTGGCACATGCTGGCGACGCTGTGGACGGCCGACCTCGACACCGACCGATGAGCGTGTCCTGATGAGGGTCGGTGTCGTCTGCCCGTACTCCTGGGACGTCCCCGGTGGCGTGCAGTACCACGTCCGCGACCTCAGCGAGGTCCTGCTGGAGCGGGGGCACGAGGTGTCGGTCCTGGCGCCGGCTGACGAGGACACCAGGGTCCCGGCGTACGTCGTGCCGGCCGGACGCGCCGTGCGGGTGCCCTACAACGGGTCGGTGGCACGAGTGAACTTCGGGCCGATCTCGGCCACCCGGGTCCGCCGCTGGCTGCGCGACGGGGCGTTCGACGTGCTGCACATCCACGAGCCGGTCACCCCGTCGCTCTCGGTGCTGGCCTGCTGGGCGGCCAACGGGCCGATCGTGGCGACCTTCCACACGTCGAACCTGCGTTCCCGGGCGATGGCCGCGGCCTATCCGATCCTGGAGCCTGCGCTGGAGAAGATCACCGCTCGCGTGGCGGTCTCGGAGGACGCGAGGCGCACCGTCGTGGCCCACATCGGGGGCGACGCGGTGGTGATCCCGAACGGGGTGTTCGTCGACCGGTTCGCCTCGGCGGAGCCGGCGCCGGAGTGGGCGGGGCGGGACGGGACGCTGGCGTTCATCGGCCGGCTCGACGAACCGCGCAAGGGCCTCCCGACGCTGCTGGCCGCGATGGATGCGGTGCTGCGGGCCCGCCCCGGCGTGCGGCTGCTGGTCGTGGGCCGGGGCGACGCCGAGGAGGTCAGCAAGCACCTCTCGTCGAGGGTCCGCGACGCGGTGGTCTTCCTCGGCCAGGCCGACGACTCCGACAAGGCCCGGCTGCTGCGCACGGCGGACGTCTACGTCGCCCCCAATCTCGGCGGCGAGAGCTTCGGCGTGGTGCTGGTCGAGGCGATGTCGGCCGGGACGCCGGTCGTCGCCTCCGACCTCGACTCCTTCCGGGCGGTGCTCGACGGCGGCCGGGTCGGGCGGCTGTTCGCCGCAGGTGACGTGGATGCCCTGGCGGCCGAGCTGGTGGCCCTCCTCGACGACCCCGACCGGCGCGCAACGATGCGCGACGCGGCCGCCACGTGGGTGCGTAGATACGACTGGTCGAGCATCGTCGGGGACATCGTCGAGGTGTACGAGACGGCGGCCGCCGGGGCGGGGGAGGTCCGCGAGGACAGCCGCGGCTGGCGCGACCGGCTGCGCCGCTGACGGCGTCCGGCGTCCTACTCTCACAGCATGCCGATGCCCTCGACCACGGTCGTGGTCGTGCTCGTCGTCCTGCTGGTGGCCGGGTGGTACCTGTCGTTCAGCGCGGCGCGGCTGGACCGCATGCACGCCCGGGCCGAGG
>JAVEDG010000404.1 GCA_030841245.1 Actinomycetota bacterium | reverse complement strand
GTCTCGCGCACCCCACCATCGCGGACCACCCAGACCCGCGACGGCGCACACGTGGTCAGCTCGTCCAACCCGTCCTCACCCCGGAACACCAGGGCGGTGACGCCGCGTTCGGCCAGGACTGCGGCCATCACCCCCGCCATCCGGGCATCGGCGACGCCGACGGCCTGGGCGCCGGGCTGGGCCGGGTTGGCGAGCGGTCCGAGGAAGTTGAAGATCGTCGCCACGCCGAGCTCGCGGCGGGCCGCAGCCGCATGACGCAGCGCGGGGTGGAAGCGGGGGGCGAAGCAGAAGGCCACGCCGGCCCGGCGTACGCACTCGACGACAGCGTCCGGCGCGAGGTCGACCACCACTCCCAGCTCCTCGAGCAGGTCCGCCGACCCGCACGCCGATGACGCGGCGCGGTTCCCGTGCTTGACGACCCGCGCTCCGGTCCCGGCGACGACCATCGCCGACATCGTCGAGATGTTGACCGTGTGGGCCCGGTCCCCGCCGGTCCCGCAGGTGTCGACCGCCGGGCCCTCGACCTCGATCCGCTGGGCGTGGCGCAGCATCGAGGTCACCATCCCGGTGACCTCTGCCGGCGACTCGCCCTTGGCACGCAGCGCCATCACGAAGCCGGCCACCTGGACCGGGGTCGCCACGCCGAGCATGACCTGCTCCATCGCCCAGGCAGCCTCCTCGGCCGGCAGGTCCGCACCGCGCAGCAGCGCGGTCAGCAGAGCCGGCCACGACGTGGCGGGGCCTGTGGTCACTCGCGCTCCTAGGCGACGGGCAGCTTGGCCAGCCGGTGGCGCATCAGCGCAGCGACGGCCTCGGCGAGCACGAAGGGGTCCAGCGGATGGGGTACGACGGCGTCGGCCCGCGACCAGGCCGCGAGCCAGCTGTCCTGCTCGCGTCCGGTCAGCACCAGGATCGGCGGGCAGCGGTAGATCTCGTCCTTGGCCTGACGGGCGATGCCCATGCCCCCGACCGGTGTCGCTTCCCCGTCGAGCACGGCGACGTCGACCTTGGCCCGGTCGAGCGCCTCGATGACGGCCGGCTCGGTGGCGCACTCCAGGAACTCGACGAGCGGTACGTCGCGGGCCGGGCGACGGCCCACGGCCAGCTTGACCCGCTCGCGAGTGTCGACGTCGTCGCTGTAGACGAGCACGGTCATGGTGGGCTCGGTCGTCACGGCCGCGATCGTACCCGGGCCCTGGCCGCGTCCTCGGCCTCGAGGCGGTCCAGCCGCCGGTCCTCCCGGACGGCTTCGCGCTCGGACGCTCGGGACCACTGCACGAACAGCGAGCCCAGCACGATCAGGCCGACCAGGTCCCCGGTGGCCCACAGGATGGCCCCGGCGGTGTTCTGGTCCGAGGCGAGGCTGGGGCCCCAGCCGCGGTGCAGCCCGGCGTACCAGTCGCGGGCGATGATCTTGTGGGAGCTCATGATCGCCACGCCGAGGAACGCATGGAACGGCATGGTCACGAAGATGGCCATCAGGCGCAGCGGGTGCGGCAGGCGCAGCGGCATCGGGTCCAGGCTCAGCAGCGGCCAGAACCACAGGCAGCCGACCAGCACGAAGTGCAGGTGGGTGAAGTCGTGCAGCAGCGGGTGGCGCAGCGTCGCCTCGTACCACCCGGTGAGGTAGAGCGCGAACGGCGTGGCGACGAACAGGAACCCGGACACGACCGGGAAGGTGAGCGCCTTGGCGACCCGGCTGTGCAGGACTGCCAGCAGGACCCGGCGGCCGCGGCGCGGCAGGGTGCGCAGCCCGAGGGTGATCGGAGCCCCCAGCGCCAGGAAGACCGGCGTCACCATGTTCAAGATCATGTGCTGGACCATGTGGTCCCAGAACAGCGTGTCGTCGTAGGCCCCGATGGCCGACTCCGTCGCGACCAGGAAGGTGCCCAGGCCGAGCCCCACGAACAGCAGGCTGCGCCAGCGGGACCACCGGTCGCCGCGGGCCCGGAGGCGGTGCGCGCCGTACAGGTAGAGGCCCCCCGCGACGACGGCGATCAGCAGCGGCAGCCAGTCCAGCCCCCAGGCCGTGAACAGGCGCCCTGGAGTCAGCGGGTCGGTCTGCTCCGACCCGCCGCCATGGGCCAGGATGGTGGCCTCGACCCCGGTGCCGAACACGTCCCGAGGCTACGTCTCGGACGGGCTCACGGCACTCGGGGGGTCGGGGGTGCCGAGAGGGCGGAGGACCGCAATAATGACCGACGTGGCGAGCGCGCAGGCGGTTGACGAGATGGGGCCTGGGCCCCGCAGCCATGTCCCGGCCAACCGCCCGGACGCGACCGCCGTCGGGACGATCGTCTGGCTGTCGTCGGAGCTGATGTTCTTCGCGGCGCTGTTCGCGATGTACTTCACGACCCGCTCGGTCCACCCGGGGCTGTGGCACACCCAGCCCGACCTGCTCAACATCCCGTTCTCGGCGGTCAACACGACGGTGCTGGTGCTCTCCTCGGTGACCTGCCAGATGGGGGTGTTCGCCGCCGAGCGCGGCGACGTGGTGGGCCTGCGCAAGTGGTTCGTCATCACGTTCCTGATGGGCGCCTTCTTCATCGGCGGCCAGGTCTACGAGTACACCTCGTTGATGCACGACGACGGCCTCACCCTGAGCTCCAACGCGTACGGCTCGGTCTTCTACCTGACGACCGGGTTCCACGGCCTGCACGTCACGGGTGGCCTGCTCGCGTTCTGCCTGGTCCTCGGCCGGACGTTCACGGCGAAGCGCTTCACCCATGGCCACGCGACCACTGCCGTCGTCGTCTCGTACTACTGGCACTTCGTCGACGTGGTCTGGATCGGACTGTTCTCGACCATCTACCTGATCAAGTGACCATCGGATGACGACCAGTCACACGACCAGCCGGGGAGCCCCGTGAGACGACTGACCGTGCCCTGGACGGGGCTCACGAGACGGCGGAGACACAGGTTCGCGCCCCTCGTCGTGCTTGCCGCTGCCCTTGGCGTGACTGGCGGGCTCTACACCGCGCTCGCCCCGTCCCCGCACGCCGAGGCGGCGTCCGGCGTCTCGACCGCAAGCATCGACCAGGGCCGTGGCCTCTTCCTGCGCAACTGCTCGAGCTGTCACGGCCTCAACGCGGAAGGCAGCAGCGACGGCCCGACGCTGATCGGGGTCGGCGCCGCGGCCGTGGACTTCCAGGTGGGCACGGGCCGGATGCCGGCGGCCAACGTCGGCCCGCAGATCGTCAAGAAGCGTCCGAGCTTCGACGCCCAGCAGACCGCGGCACTCGCGGCGTACGTCGCCTCGCTGGCGCCGGGACCGGCCATCCCCGACAAGAGCCAGCTCGACTACACCAACTCGGACATCGCCAAGGGCGGCGAGATCTACCGCACCAACTGCGCGATGTGCCACAACTTCGCCGGCTCGGGCGGCGCCCTCACCCTGGGCAAGTTCGCCCCCGCCCTCCGCGGCACCAGCCCGAGGCACATGTACGAGGCGATGATCACCGGCCCGCAGTCGATGCCCGTCTTCAGCGACTCGACGATGCCGGCCAAGGACAAGCGCGAGATCATCGCCTTCCTGCGCAACTCCGCCAAGGAGCCGGGCCCCGGCGGGCTGAGCCTGGGCAAGATCGGGCCGGTCTCCGAGGGCGGCGTCGGCTGGCTGTTCGGGCTGGGCGCCCTGATCGCGTGCGCCGTCTGGTTGGGAGCGAAGGCACGATGAGGCACCCCAGGAGACAGCCGCGATGAGATACCCCACAAGATCACTCGCTTCGCTCGCGATCTCGCGGGGGCCCCGATGAGTGAGCACACCCACACCGACGCGGCCGGCGTCGAGCACGTCGAGTCGGCCGATGCCGCGGCCGCCGTGCAGGAGGAGCACGCGGGCGCCATCGTGGCGCGCGACGAGCACGGCGAGATCGAGACCCACTACGCCAACCCGGGGCTGGCGCCGCACATCTACCGGCGCTCCGACATCGACAAGACGGCCGCGCAGCGACGTGAGCGCGAGGTCGCGACCCTGTTCGGTCTGTCGACGATCGGCACGCTGATCTTCCTGGTCAGCTACTTCGTGTTCAAGCCGGCCGACAAGCAGGGCAACAGCAACCAGCTGCTGAGCACGGTCCACTACTCGACGCTCGGCCTCGGCCTCGGGATGGGTCTCGCCCTCTTCTGCATCGGCGCCGGTGCCATCCACTGGGCCAAGACGCTGATGCCCGACGACGAGATCGTGCAGGAGCGCCACCCGATGCACTCCTCCGCCGAGGAGCGGGCGGGCGCGGTCGAGGCGCTCAAGGAGGGCGCCGCGGGCGCGGGCCTGGGTCGGCGCAAGCTGATCCGTAACAGCCTGCTCGGCGCGATGGCGCCGCTCGGGCTGTTGGCCCTGGTCCCGCTGCGCGACCTCGGCCCGTTGCCGGGGGCCTCTCTGGCGTACACGGCGTGGCGCAAGGGCGTCCGGCTCGTCAGTGACCCCTCGCGCAACCCGATCAAGGCCGAAGAGGTGCCCATCGGCGGGGTCGTCCACGTGATGCCGGAGGGCATCGACAAGATGCCCAACCCGTTGGACGAGGAGGCCAAGGCCGCCGCCATCGTCATCCGGCTCGCTCCCGACGAGCTGCACGAACGGCCCGACCGCAGGGGCTGGGACTACAACGGCATCGTCTGCTACTCGAAGATCTGCACCCACGTCGGCTGCCCCGTGGGCCTCTACGAGCAGCAGACGCACCACCTGCTCTGCCCGTGCCACCAGTCCACGTTCGACGTCACCCACAACTGCGAGGTGGTCTTCGGCCCGGCCGGTCGCCCGTTGCCGCAGCTGAAGATCAGCGTGGACAGCGAGGGCTACCTGGTCGCGGACCAGGACTTCCAAGAGCCGGTCGGACCCAGCTACTGGTTCCGAGGGGAGAACTGATGGCGATGCTCGAGAAGGCCGCCGCGCAGGTCGGTGGGACGATCGATGACCGGTTCGGCGCGGCCGGCTGGATCAAGAAGACGGCTCGCAAGGTCTTCCCCGACCACTGGTCGTTCATGCTGGGTGAGATCGCCCTGTACAGCTTCATCATCCTGCTGCTCACCGGCACCTTCCTCACGCTGTGGTTCCAGCCGAGCCAGTCCGAGGTGGTCTACCACGGGGCGTACACGCCGCTTCAGGGGCTGAAGATGTCGCAGGCCTACGAGTCGACGCTGCGCATCTCCTTCGACGTCCGTGGCGGCCTGATCATGCGCCAGATCCACCACTGGGCCGCGCTGATCTTCGTGTCTGCGATGGTCGTGCACCTGTGCCGCATCTTCTTCACCGGTGCGTTCCGCAAGCCGCGTGAGACCAACTGGATCATTGGCACCATCCTGCTGACGCTGGCCCTGATCGAGGGTCTCGCCGGCTACTCCCTGCCCGACGACCTGCTCTCCGGCACCGGCCTGCGCATCACGGAGGGTGTGCTGCTCTCCCTGCCGCTGGTCGGCACCTACCTGTCCTACTTCCTGTTCGGCGGGCAGTTCCCGGGCGACGACCTGATCGCGCGGCTCTACACCGCCCATGTGCTCCTGATCCCTGGCATCTTCCTGGCGCTGATCACCGTGCACGTCATGCTCGTGTGGTACCAGAAGCACACGCAGTACCCGCTGCCCGGCCGCACCGAGAAGAACGCCGTCGGCTACCCCTTCTTCCCGGTTTACACCGCCAAGGCGGGCGGCTTCTTCTTCATCACTTTCGGCGTGACCGCGCTGCTGTCGTCGGTGGCCACGATCAACCCGATCTGGCTCTTCGGCCCCTACAAGCCGGGTGAGGTGTCGGACGGCACACAGCCGGACTGGTACATGGGCTTCCTCGAGGGCTCGCTCCGGATGATGCCGCCGTGGGAGATCAGAGCCTGGGGCTACACGGTGCCCATGAACGTTCTCGTCCCGGCTCTGATCGTGCCCGGTTTCATGTTCACGGCGCTCGGGCTCTACCCGTTCATCGAACGCTGGGTCACCGGTGACGACCGGGAGCACCACATCCTGGACCGACCGCGCAACGTTCCGACCCGCACCGGCCTGGGTGTCTTGGCGATCTCGTTCTGGCTGATCCTGCTGGCGGGGGGTGCCAACGACCTGTTCGCCATCACCTTCCACCTCTCGATCAACTCGATCACCCGGGCGTTCCAGGTGCTGATCATCGTGATCCCACCGATCAGCTACGTGGTGACGAAGCGGATCTGCCTGGGTCTGCAACGCCGAGATCGCGAGAAGGTGCTGCACGGTAGGGAGACCGGCATCATCCAGCGGCTCCCGGACGGCGAGATGATCGAGGTGCACGAGCCGATCTCGGACACCGAGAAGTGGATGCTCACTCAGCACCTGTCGCGGCGCCCGCTCGAGCTCGAGCCCGACACCGACGACAACGGCATCCCGCGCCGCCGGCTGCTGCTCTCCAAGGCACGCGCCCGGGTCTCCCGGTTCTACTTCGAGGACCGGGTGGAGCCACCCACTCCTGCTGAGGTCCGTGAGATCGAGACGAGCGGCCACCACTAGTCAGCGAGCCACGCGCCGGGTGACGAAGCCGCGAGCCGATCAGGAATGCAGCGCGCTGCCGGCCTTCCAGGTCGACCACGGCACGTTCCAGTCGGTGTAGCCGTTGCCCGGCTCGAGCGGACGCGGCGACCCGACGACCTGGACGACGTCGCCGACCAGCGAGCGGTTGAAGAGCCAGATGCCGTTGGACATGCTCATGCCGACACAGCCGTGGCTGACGTTCTCCCGCCCCTGGCTGGCGACCGACCAAGGTGCGGCGTGCACGAACTCACCGCTCCAGGTCACGCGCATGGCGTAGGGCACGTCGATCCGGTAGAAGTCCGGCGAGCTCATCGGGATGCCGACGGTCCTCGAGTCCATGATGTGGGAGACGAACTTCTCCAGGATGACCTTGATGCCGTTGCGGGTGAGGAAGTCTGCCTTGCCCGTGGTCACCGGGATGACGCGGACCACCTTGCCGTTGCGGTGCACGGTGAGGGTGTCCTTCTTGACGTTGACCACACTGATCATCGACGGCCCGGTGTCGAAGGCGACCGTGCGGCTCTCGTGGCCCCAGATCCCGTGCCCGGCATTGACGCCCATGAGGTGGACGTGGATCTGCACGTGGGTGTACGGCGGCCAGTAGGTGCGGGGCCGGAAGTGCACCTCGGTGCTGCTGATCCAGTTCCACCCGCCCACGATCGGCTTGTCCGTGTGCACCGTCAGCCGCCGCTCGACGACCGCTCGACGGTGCACCGGGTGGCTGAAACGCACGATGATCGGCATTCCGACACCCATGGTCGAGCCGCCCAGCGGTGAGATCGCCGTGGTGAGGCGGCCCTTGGGCTTGATCGTGTCGAAGTAGGAGACCTGGGTGGACCGGGTGCCCTTGATGCCTACCGCAAAGGCCCGTACGACGTAGTGCCGGGCGAGCTGGAGCTTGCCGGTGCTCGCGTAGGTCGTCCCGTCCGCCGAGATGGTGCCCTTGACCCGGTGGGACTTCTGGTCCACGACCACGACCTTGGTCAGCTTGCCGTCCTTGGCGTCGACGTGGACGGTCGCGCTCGGCCTGACCCCCGTGGTGTAGGTGGCCGGGTCGATGCTGATAGTCGGCTGGATCAGCTCAGCCGCGATCGCGTTGGGACCCTTGGCCGACGACGTCGGCGAGTTCGACGACTGGCAGCCGGTGGCGACCAGCGCGGCCAGGCTCACCGCCACGACGAGAAGCGCCCGCCGGCTGCGGCGCGCTGTCACGACTACCCCGAAAGCGGACATCCCGCCCCTAGCCCCTCACCATGGTTGATCGGGCCGGGCACCTCAACGGAGCTCCGGCATCTGACACCAGTCTGACTGGTGGCCGGCTCGGCCGTCCACCGGCCCCCTCCACCGTGCATAACGAAATCGGCAAGTCTCGACCTCAGGCTGAGCCCGGCGGCGGAAAGTTTGCCTGGCCGAGACCTCGCCGACGAGCCTGCGCTCCCCTACGCCGCCGTCAGTGCGCCGGCTCGCCGCGGTAGTACTCGAAGACAAGGCCGATGATCGACAGCGCTCCCCCGATCGCCCCGATGATGAACAGCCACCACCCGATGACGATGCCGAGGAAGGCCGTCGCGGCGAAGATCCCCACCGGCAGCGGCCACCAGCTGTGCGGGCTGTAGAAGCCCAGCTCGCCGGCGCCCTCCGCGATGTCGGCGTTCGGTCTGTCCTCCGGGCGCGGGTCGATCCGACGTGCGGTGAACAGCAGGTAGTAGCCCACCAGGAACGCCAGCCCGGCCGTGAAGCCCAGAGCCACCGTGCCGACCGGCTCGCTGCTGAAGATCCAGTAAACGACCGAGGAGATCGCGAAGAAGAACGTTCCCGAGAAGAAGAGCCAGCCCTCGACCTTCACCGGTGCTCCTCCATGTCCGGCTCACCCAGCACCTGGTCGAGCAGGTTCTTGTTGTCGGTCGGGTGGTCCATCGCCGCGATGTGCGGGTAGTGCAGGTCGAACGCCGGGCTCTCGGACCGGATCCGCGGCAGTGACACGAAGTTGTGCCGCGGCGGCGGGCAGGACGTCGCCCACTCGAGGGACCGGCCGTAGCCCCACGGGTCGTCGGTCTGCACCAGGGGGCCGCGTGCGCTCTTCCAGACGTTGTAGAGGAAGGGGAACGTCGACGCAGCCAGCAGGAAGGCACCCGCGGTCGAGATCTGGTTGAGCGTGGTGAAGCCGTCCTGCGGGAGGTAGTCGGCGTACCGACGGGGCATGCCCTCGACGCCCAGCCAGTGCTGCACCAGGAACGTGGTGTGGAAGCCGATGAACAGCAGCCAGAAGTGCAGCTTGCCCAGCCGCTCGTCGAGCATCCGTCCGGTCATCTTCGGCCACCAGAAGTAGAAGCCCGCGAACATGGCGAACACCACCGTGCCGAAGACGACGTAGTGGAAGTGTGCGACCACGAAGTAGGTGTCGGTGACCTGGTAGTCCAGCGCCGGCGAGGCCAGGATGACCCCGGTCAGGCCGCCGAACAGGAAGGTGGTGAGGAAGCCGACCGACCACAGCAACGGGGTGTCGAAGGACAATGACCCGCCCCACATGGTGCCGATCCAGTTGAAGAACTTCACCCCGGTAGGCACCGCGATCAGGAACGTCATGAAGGAGAAGAACGGCAGGTTCACCGCACCGGTGACGAACATGTGGTGCGCCCAGACCGCCACCGACAGCACCGCGATGCCCAGCGTCGCGC
>JAVEDG010000402.1 GCA_030841245.1 Actinomycetota bacterium | reverse complement strand
GCCCTGCAGTGGGAGGCCCTGGCCCAGCCCGTCACGTTGGCCACCGAGGACCTGCAGGAAGGGCTGCGCGCCCAGCGGGAGCGCCGTCCCCCGCGGTTCACCGGCCGCTGACCTCGCGTGGTGCCGTTCTGGTGATTGGCGCGGTGGGGTCCGGCCGCTGGGGTCCGGACGGCCCGCAGCCCTGGGGCCGTGCAGTGGCACCCAGGGCCGCGGGTCGAGGGGGAGGGGTCCCTCGGAGGTCACGAAGCCCCCGGGCGGGCACGGGGCGGGTGCACTCGCCTTCCCCTTGCGGGTGCCTCCGGCCGATCGTTCCGGGGGCTTCGTCGGGAGGAACCTAGGAGCCCGGCCGGGCCCCGTCAACGGTGCGACGGTCTGTCCTGTGGACGGTCCTGTGGACCCGCTGGGGACCCGGCGGGGTGTCGCTGTGGACCACCGGTTCACGCGTCTGGGGACGGCGCTGGGGATGCCGCGACGACGTGACCCTGACCTGCACGGTTGCGGTCCACCGGCTGTGGAGAAAAGATAAGTCGCTAGCGTTTGGCGTCATGACCGAGCAGGGCCGTCGTGACGACTCGGCCGACGTGCTGCCCGGGATGCCCAGCGTCGAGGTCCGCCGCTCGGCCCGGCGGCGCCGTACGGTGTCGGCCTACCGCGACGGTGACCGGACCATCGTGCTCATCCCCGCGCGGATGAGCCGCGCCGAGGAGCGGCGCTGGGTCGCGGTGATGCTCGAGCGGCTGGCCAAGCAGGACCGCAAGCTGCGTCCCGCGGAGGACGACCTGAAGGCCCGGGCCAGCGACCTGTCCCGGCGCTACCTCGACGGGCGCGCGCGGCCGGCGAGCGTGCGCTGGGTGACCAACCAGGGCAGCCGCTGGGGGTCCTGCACCCCGGTCGACCGCAGCATCCGGCTCAGCCACCGCCTCAAGGGGATGCCGGAGTGGGTGCTCGACTACGTCCTCGTCCACGAGCTCGCGCACCTGCTCGTGCCCGGGCACGGGCCGGAGTTCTGGGCGGAGGTCGAGCGATACCCGCGCACCGAGCGGGCGCGCGGCTACCTCGAGGGAGTGGCGGCCGCGGCGGGGCTGGACATGTCCGACGACGAGGACGACGAGTGAGCCGGCGCCTGGTCGCCGTGCTGGTCGCTGCCCGACCCACACTCCCCGACCGGGCGCTGCGGATGGCCATGGCTGAGGACTGCTACGAGACCGTGGCCTGCCTCGAGCTGGTCGAACCACTGCTCGCGGTCGCCGAGCGCGACCCCGACGCCGGCGCGGTGGACGAGCTGGCCTGGCCGGGGACGGTCGTGCTGCGTACGGAGGGCCCGGTCACGGCGGCGAACGTGCTGCGGCGGCTGGCCGGCCTCCGGGCCGACGAGGCGACCGTCGTGGCAGCCGACGCGCCCGACCTGCCGGGCCTGCTGCTCGGCAAGCTGCACCGTGCCCTCGGTTCCTCACCGGTTGCTGTGCTGCCGGCGGCCGGTGGCGGACTGGTCGCCCTTGCCGCGCGCTGCCCGCTCGCCGACTGGCTCGAGGCGGCGACGCTCGACGCCGACGACGCGCTCGACCGGCTGCGTGGTGCCGCTCCTCGGCGTACGTCGGTGTCGGTCGGCCCGGGCTGGCATCGGGTCCGCCGGCCCGAGGACGTCGACCAGCTCGACCCCAGGCTCGAGGGCTGGGAAGTCACCAGGGCGGCGTTGCGTGCCGCCGCTCCCTGACCGGGCTGGTGGGTCACGTGGCGGGCGGAGCCTCTCGGCCGGGGCCCGGCTCGTCGGGCGGAGCCTCCGGCGGCGCGGGTGTGTCGTCGAGGCCGGACAGGTCGAGGGGAGCGGTCGTCGAGCCGCTCGCAAAGCCCGCGGGATCGTCGAGGTCGTCGGTCGTGGGCATCAGGTCGGGGTGCGACCACACCGCCTCCCGGCCGTCCATCCCGCGTGCCTCGAGCAGGGCCCGCCACAACGCGGCCGCGTCACGCAGCCGGCGGGGCCGCAGGTCGAGCCCGACGAGCGACGCGAACGTCTGCTCGCCGGGTCCGCCGCTGGCGCGCCGTCGCCGTACGGTCTCGCGCAGAGCCGACGACGACGGGAGGTGCGGGCTGGCGGCTGCGTCCACCACCTCGTCGACCCAGCCCTCCACCAGTGCCAGGGCCGTCTCGAGGCGGGCCAGCGCAGCGCGTTGCTCGGGGGTGTCCTCCGGCTCGAACAGGCCACCGCTCAGGGCCTCCTGCACGGCCTCGGGGTTGGTCGGGTCGATCCGGCCGACGGCCTCCTCCAGCCGTGAGGCGTCCACGGAGATGCCGCGCGCGTAGGCCGCGACCGCGCCGACCAGGTGGGAGCGCAGCCAGGGGACGTGCGCGAAGAGGCGGTGGTGCGCGGACTCACGCAGTGCCAGGTAGAGCCGGACCTGGTCGAGGGGTACGCCGAGCCCGTCGCCGAAGGCGCTCACGTTCGCCGGGAGCAGCGCGGCACGTGAGCCCTGGCCAAGCGGCAGCCCGATGTCGGTGCTCCCGGTGACCTCGACCGCCAGGCTGCCCAGCGCCTGGCCGAGCTGGGCGCCGAACATCGCGCCGCCGACGCTGCGCATCATGCCCTGCAGCGGCCCGGTCATCGCGGCGAGCTGCTCCGGTGCGACCCCCAGGCCGCTCATCGGGCCGCCGTCCCCGCCGAGCATGGCGCCGATCGACTCGACCACCTTGGCCGCGACCGGGTCGACCAGCTCGCGCCACGCGGGCAGCGTGTGCTCCACCCACTCCGCCCGGCTCCAGGCCTCCGCGGACGCCGCACCCGCGGCGAACCCGGTCACCGGGTCGAGCCACAGCTCGGACAGCCGCATCGCGTCGAGCACCTGGGCCCGCTCGCCCGCGTTGACCGACCGGTCTCCTGCTGCGGACACCGCCTGGCGCGCCACGTCGCGGGCCAGGTCCCAGTTGACCGGGCCGCCCTGCCACGACAGGACCTGACCGAGCTGCTGGAAGGCGGCGCCGATGTCGACGTTGCCCTGATCCGCTCCGAACAGCGCGCCGAACGGGTTCGGCGTGCCGCCACCGGGGCCCTCGCCGCCGTCGTCGGGATCCTGCCCGGATCCGAAGCCGAACGGGTGCTCGCTCACCGTCTCGCTCCTCGTCGTCGCTGGCTCGGTCAGTCTGTCCTGCGGGTCGGGCCGCTACGCCGTTCCGGCACCGGGACGGACAGGATGGGGTCACCATGTCTCCTGTGCCCTGGCTCCCACCCGACGCGCTACCAACCGTAACCGTGGTGGCCGCTCGATGAGTTCCGCAGCAGACCAGGCACCGGGCAAGGTTCGCTCACGGCGCAGCCGAGGCAGCGTGGTGGCGGTGACGGGGGCCGCCGAAGGCGTCGGCCGGCTGCTCGCCGCGCGCCTCGTCGAGCATCCCGACGTCGCGCAGGTGATCGGGATCGACGACCGTCGTGGCGACGTCGCCGGGGTCAGCTGGCGGGTCCTGGACGTTCTGGACCCGGCGATCGCCGCCCGGCTGGGCAAGGCCGACACGGTGGTCCACCTGGCGCTGGAGAGCGACCTCGGCTCGGAGGGGCGCGGCAGCCGCCACGAACGCAACGTCCGCGGCACCCAGACCGTGCTGACCGCCGCGGCGGCCAGCGGCGTGCGCCGCGTCGTGCTGTGCACGTCCGCGATGGTCTACGGCGCGCTCGCGGAGAACGCGGTGCCGCTCGACGAGGACGGCCCGCTGCGAGCGGTTCCCGACGGGTCGTGGGTGGCCGACCTGCTGGAGATGGAGCAGCTGGCCCGGCAGGCTCCGCGCAGCCATCCGGGTCTCGAGGTGACGGTGGTTCGCCCGGCGACCGTCGTGGGCCCCGGGGTCGACTCGATCATGACCCGGCACTTCGAGGCACCGCGACTTCTCGTGGTGCGCGAGAGCCACCCGAAGTGGCAGTTCTGCCACGTCGACGACCTCGCGTCGGCGCTGCAGTACGCCGCGCTCGGCGCCGTCACTGGCGTGGTCACGGTGGGCTGCGACGGCTGGATGGAGCAGGAGGACGTCGAGCTGCTCAGCGGGCTGCGCCGGATCGAGCTGCCCGCCGCGCTCGCGTTCGGAACCGCGGAGCGGCTGCACCGGCTCGGGATCATCCCGGCGCCGGCGAGCGACCTGCAGTACGTCGTGCACCCGTGGGTCGTGCCCTCGACCCGGCTCCACGCGGCCGGGTGGCGCCCGACGTACGACAACCCCACGGCCCTCGCGGTGCTGCTGGAGCAGGTGAGCGGCCACCACGCCCGCGGGGCGCGCCGCCTCGGCCGCCGGGACGCGACCATCGGCGCGGCCGGGGCCGCCGTCGCGGTCGTCGGCACGGCCGCCTTGGTCCGGCGGGCACGTCGAAAGCGACGTGGCTGATGCCCGAGGTGATCCGGTTACTCGACCTGCGCGACGAGCCGCTGTCCGTCGACGAGGTCCTTGCGGCCGTCGCCGACCCCGGCGCCGGTGGGATCGCGCTGTTCGTCGGCGCGGTGCGCCGCGAGGACGCCGGTCGTGACGTGAGCTCGCTGGACTACTCGGCGCACCCGTCGGCCCGGATGACGATGCGCGAGGTGACCGAACGGGTCGTCGCGTCCCACCCGGTGCTCGCCATCGCCGCGGTGCACCGGGTCGGACGGGTGGAGGTGGGGGACCTCGCGGTGGTCGTCGCGGCCGCCTGCCCGCACCGGGGCGACGCGTTCGACGCCTGCCGGGCCCTGATCGACGACCTCAAGTCGACCGTCCCGATCTGGAAGGACCAGGCGTTCGGTGACGGAACGCACGAGTGGGTCGGCCTTCCTTAGCCGTTTCGCGGGCTAACCTGAAGCGAGTTCGTCGTTTCCGAGCACCCGGGGTCTGGCATGGCTGCACTTGCCTGGTTGGCAGTGCCCCTCGTCGTGCTCGCCCTGGCCACCTTGTGGGTGATGTGGGCCAGCCGGCCCAAGCCGCGGGCCGACACGCACGAGACGCTCGAGGAGCGTGAGCGGTTCAAGGCCGCCTTCGACCCGCACCGACGCGAGGTCCCGCCCCGCAAACGCCGCTGAGTCCGACGGCGCCGCGCTGCGCGCTCTCGTAGGCTCTGCGACATGTCCCGCCGCGCCCTGACACTCTCCGCCGCAGGAGTGCTGGTGGTCCTGCTCTCGGCGATCGCGGCCCTGCTCCCTGTGCCGTACGTCGTTCTGAGCCCGGGCCCGACGGCGAACACGCTCGGCAGCCTCGACAGCAAAGAGCTGATCCAGATCGAAGGGCACCGGACCTATCCGGACCGCGGGCACCTGGACCTGACGACGGTGGCCGTCCTGGGCGGACCCTCACGGCGGATGGACCTCGTCACCGCGCTGCGCGGCTGGCTCGACAATCGGCTCGCGGTCGTCCCCCGTGAGGACATCTATCCGCCGGACGAGACGGCCAAGCAGGCCGACCAGCAGAGCGCGGCGGAGATGACGCAGTCGCAGCAGAGCGCGACCACCGCGGCGCTGCGCAACCTCGGCTACAACGTCACCACCACGACGTACATCACCCAGGTGGAGAAGGGGTCCGGCGCCCAGGGGATCCTCCGGACAGGCGACGTGATCCTCTCGGTCGACGGCCAGCAGGTCACGGGGCCGGCACGGTTGCGCGCGCTCATCACGCGGCACCAGCCCGGCGAGTCCGTGCGACTCGAGGTGTCGCGCCACGGCAGCCGGCTCGCCCGCACCGTCCGGACGCACGCTGCCCAGGGAGGCCGGGCGATCATCGGCGTCGTCACGGGCATCAGGGCGCACTACCCGTTCACCGTGCACATCTCTCTCAACGACGTGGGCGGCCCGAGCGCCGGGCTGATGTTCGCACTCGGCATCACCGACAAGCTCACGCCGGGCTCGCTGACCGGCGGCCGGTACATCGCCGGCACAGGCGAGATCGACGACCAGGGCAGCGTCAGCCCCATCGGGGGCATCCCGCAGAAGATGATCGCCGCCCGCGAGCAGGGTGCCAGCGCGTTCCTCGTCCCGGCGGGAAACTGCGCGGAGGCGCTGGGCAGCGCACCGGGCGGCCTGCGCCTCATCCGGGTCACCTCGCTGTCCTCGGCGATCCACTCGCTCGACCTGCTGCGGACCGGAAAGACCGACCTCCCGCATTGCTGAGCGAGCGCGGCGTCAGTCGCGCAGGGTCGAGGCGAGCGCGTCGGCCAGGCCGGGCACGAGGTCCGGGCCGCTGAGCACTGACTGCTCGTCGTCGTGCGAGCGCATCCGCAGCACCGCCGAGCGGGTGCCGTCGCGCAGCACCGCGACGACCAGGCGCACCTCCTCGCGCCGGGGGTGGTCGGCCAGCCATCGCAGCGCACTCGACTCGTCCGGGGGCATCTCCCGCTCCACCTCCGGAGGCACCATCAGGCGCTCGACGGCGATCGCGCTGCCGAGGACCTCGGGCGGCCAGGTGATGCCGGCGAGCAGACCGTCCAGGGACGAGTACGCGGGCAGCTCACCCTGGTCGACCGGGGTCAGCCCACCCGGGGTCGACGGGTCGACGGCCAGGGCCGTGGCCAGCTGCGGTTCGCGCCGGGCCAGGTCCGCCGTCTCGACCAGCGCGTAGAGCTTGGGATGCTGGTCCCAGCCGGCCTCGGCCACGTGGCGCTCGATCTCGAGTGCGATGCGCGTGAGAAGGGCACTCATGCGCGCGATCCTCACGCACCTGCGCCTCCGGGCGGGCACCGGGTGCCGCTTGCGCAGCGCTGGTCGCGGGTGACGGCCGAACGTCGTACCGGCGTCCCCGGCGGTGGCGAATCGCCGAGGCGCGTCGGCTTGGGTGGGAACTCGCCCCTCCCATCGGTAAGTTGACCCCAGGACGACCGACGAGCAGCCGCGCTCGCGACCGAGCCCCGACGAACGGATCACACGTGAGCTTCGACCGGCCCGGTGGTGTCGGACCCATCCGTCGACCGCCGACGTCCGGCCGGCGCCGGGGCAGGGTGCTGCTGCCGACGCTCGCTGTCCTCGTGGTCCTGCTGGTTCTCTTCAGCCTCTTCACGAACCTGTACACCGACCTGCTCTGGTACCGGTCGGTGGACAAGTCCGTGGTGTTCACGCGCTCGCTGACCACCAAGCTGGTGCTCTTCGCGTTGTTCGGCTTCGTCTTCGCGGCCGCGGTCGCGGTCAACTTCATCGTCGCGTTCCGCACCAGGCCCGCCTACCAGGCCCTGCTGCCCGGGCAGCAGGAGCTGGACCGCTACCGGTTGGCACTGGAGCCGTTCCGGCGGATCGTGGTCGTCGCCATCTGTGCGCTGCTCGCCCTGATCGCCGGCTCCAGTGCCTCCGGTGCCTGGCGCACGTACATGCTGTGGAGAAATGCGCAGCCGTTCCACGTCCAGGACCCGCAGTTCCACAAGGACATCTCGTTCTTCGCCTTCCAGCTCCCGTGGTACCGGTTCCTGCTCAACTTCGGCTTCGCCACCGTCGTGCTGTCGGTGATCGCGGCGGCGGTCACGCACTATCTCTACGGCGGCCTTCGGATCCAGGCGACGATGGGGGAGCGGGCGACACCGGCGGCGCGCGTGCACCTGTCCGTGCTGCTGGGGCTGTTCGTCTTGCTCAAGGCGATCGCGTACTGGCTCGACCGCTACAGCCTCGCGGTCAAGGACGGCCATATAGGGAAAGCCGACTTCAGTGGCCTGAGCTATACCGACGTCAATGCCGTGTTGTTCGGCCGCACGTTCCTGTCGATCATCGCGCTGATCTGTGCGGCCCTGCTCTTCGCCAAC
>JAVEDG010000400.1 GCA_030841245.1 Actinomycetota bacterium | reverse complement strand
CTCTCGCGCGGTGCGGGACAAGTACTCCTGGGACACGGTGCTGGCGCCGTGGCGCGGCTGGGTCTGCGGGTTGGGCAAATGATCGTTGCCGCGCTACACCTCGGCCTGCCACTGGCGGCGGCCGCGGCCGTCTTCAGCGCGTTCCTCATCATCGAGCGCCGTGGCCGGGGTGAGCTGTCGGTGCTCATGGTGTTGGCGGTGGTTGTCCTCGACGTGTCGCTGTACGGCGACACGCTCGCAACCGGGACGCACAGCATCTTCCACCTGGCATTCTTCGGCCAGAACTTCCGATTGAGCCAGGTGGCAATCGTCACTGCCCTGATGGCGCGGATCGTGACACGTGGCTTCTCGGGGCCACGGATCCCGACCGGGCTGCTCTGGCTGGCGTTCTTCGCCTGGGTCGCGGTCTGTGCTGCCGCGGGGATCTCGGCAGGCCATCCGACGAACTACGTCCTCCGCCAAGCCATGATCATCGTTCAGGTCGGTGGCGGCCTCGCACTTGCAGCAACCTCGGACACCGCGCAGCTGTTGCTGGCGCCGGAGCTGCGGCGCTTCATCCAGGCGTGCGGCGTGCTCGCAGCCCTTCTTTTCGCGATCGACTTGACCGGTCGACGGGTGAACTCATCCGCCATCCCGCTTCTTCCATTTGTGCACTTCGGTGTGCTCGGCGCCGACGCCGCCACTGTCTTCGGAGCTATCGGCACCCTCGGAGTGGCTCTCCTCGTCGTCCAGCCGGCGGGTGTCCCCGGCCGGTTCAGCCTGCTGCTGCCCAGTCTCGCGCTGCTGCTCAGTCACCTCGGCTCCCCCCAGCGCGCCGCGCGTCTCGGGCTGTACGTCGGTCTGGCCGTGCTCGCGGCGTTCCTGGTCACGCGTCGGGGCCGTAGCCGGACGCACTACCGTCCGACCGAGGCAGGACTGGTCATCCTCAGCGTCGGGTCGCTGCTGATGTTCGTGGCTCTGGCCTCCAGCATCTTCTCGCTCACCCATCCGAGCACCCATCCGCTGCTGCACTCCGTCGACAACAAGTCAGGCCTGGGCTTCAACACCCGCTCCGGGTCGATCCAGTCACGGTTCAACCAGTGGGAAGTTGCGCGCCAGCAGATCCTCTCGCATCCGATCGCCGGTGTCGGGCTCGGTGGACTTCTGGTGCATTTCGACGAGGGCACACAGTCCAACGTCGTCAGCGACATCAGCCACAACATCGCGCTGGACCTGCTCCGACGGACCGGTGTGGTCGGCCTCTGTCTCGGCGCCGCGGCGCTCATGGCTGCGCTGTCGGCCGGGCTCGCCGTCTGGCGCCGCCACCCGTCCGACACCGTGGCGGTCTGGTCGCTGGCATGTCTCGCGGTGATCGTGGGGATCGTGACCAAGGGCATGGTCGAGTCGGTCTTCGAGAAGTACCGGCTCGCCACGGTCCTGGGTCTGATGCTCGGAATGATGCTCAGCGCGGCCGCTCGGCTGCCAGCGCCTGTCCACGCCGACGACGGGGTCACGGCCGGAGCCGGCGTCTGAGGTAGCGCCCGCTCCGGATCATGCCCGGCCCCGGCGCCGGACCCTGCCGCCGATCGCGCGAGCGGCACCGGCCCAGAAGCCGATCCCCCACCCCGCGTGCATCGCCAGAAAGGCTCCCGGGACGTATCGCCGGGCCTCCGAGTCGAGCCCGCCCGCGGTTCGTACCGAGGCGATCGCCAGGCCGAGTGCGTACGGGCCGCTTATCGCGAGCGCGGCCTTCGGCCACCGCAAGGCGATCGGGAGACTGGCCGCAAGCGCCGCGACGAGTAGAGGTGGAGCCAGGTGCCGCGGCCTGAGTGATCGGGGGTGCAGGAGCGCGACGGCGACCTTGCCGCGCCCGTAGCGGCGGTACTGGGCGAACAGCGCACCGATGTCCTGCCGTGACTCCCAGTCGATCCGGAGCCGAGGGTCGAAGAGGAGCCGGTGCCCGTTCGCGCGCAAGCGGTAGTCGAGCTCGAAGTCCTGGTTGACGAGCAGTTGCGGATTCCATCCGCCCATCGCCCGCAGCAGCTCCACCGGATATGCGCCGAACGGGACGTGCTCGACGTCGCGCACGCCCGTCCCGTGATGGTAGGTCGATCCCCCCACGCCGAAACGGGAGCTCATGACCGCTGCGATCGCCTTGCCGGCAGGCGTCCGACCGACACCGTCCTTGCGGCCCCCGACACCGGCGTACCGTCCCGTCTGCAGGTGCTCGACGGCGAGTCGCACGTAGTCCGACGGAACCGTCGCATGGGCGTCGACCCGGATCAGCCAGCGCCCCGATGCCTCGGCGAGCGCCCGGTTCAGTGCCTCCGGGATGACCCGATGCTCATTGCGCACGACTCTGACCCGCGGGTCGGTCTTGGAGACGCGCGACACGATGTCCAGCGTCGAGTCCTCTGAGCAGCCGTCAACGACGAGGATCTCGAGCCAGGGCCAGTCCTGGGCGACGAGAGAGCGGATGCATGCCTCGATGCTCCCTTCCTCGTTGCGCGCCGGTACCACGACCGTGACGAGGTCGTGGTTCCCGCAGGCCTCTCCCTCTTCCACCCTGCCCCTCCCTGGTCCGACCGGGCACCGAGTCCGACGACCGACGCACATTCTGCCCGGCGCCGGCCGGCTCCGGCGCCCAACGCGCACAAGCTGACGCATTTGGCCCTGGCTCCGAGGACCGGCGTCTAGCATTGGTCCAATCGCCGGGCCGTGGGTTCCGGTCGACCGGTAGACACCTGGAGCAGCGGTGCAGAGATCCGCCGTACGGCGAGCGTTGGATCGCCACCTCGGCCTTGCCCTCGTGATCTTCGGCCTGGTCACCTCCGCGACACTTGTCGCCGCCTTTCTCCCGAAGTCCCAGTACGAGTCCACGACGATCGTTGCGATCCAGCCGGCCAACTCACGCGTCAGCACCACCACCATCGAGTACGTGATCCCCAGCATCCAGGCGCGCATCAGCGGCGGCGCCATGGCGGCGGTCGTTGCAGACCAGCTGCCTGGCCGGCTCGGCGGTAAGTCCTGGGCGGTGTCGAGTTCGGTCGTGCCCGGAAGCGGCGTGCTGAGAATCACGGTCACCAGCCGGACGCCTGAGCTGCCCAAACCAGCTGCTGACGCCTATGCGCACGCGCTCACCACCGAGCCACTCGGCTCCATTCCGGTGGACGTGGTGTCGATCAACCCCGCCACCGATGTGGTGTCAGTGTCCAAACGGAACCCCGTACTCATCTCGGGCCTCGGACTGGCTGTCCTGCTGGGCCTGCTCGGGGCGCTGGCCCGCCTCGCCTGGAGCGAAGGCGGCACGCGCGACGATCGCGAGCTTGCGGACCTCTACCCGCACGCCCGGAGCGCCTCCCGTCGCGCCCATCAGGTTCAACCGCCGCGGGAGGATGAGGATGCCGCGGCCTGGCCGCCGTGACAGGTCCCTCCTGAGCACGCCGTACGCCCGGCCCGAAACTGACTCCGAGCTTCCGCGCGCCGTCCTGGTCACCGGGGCGCATCGGTCCGGCACCACGCTCGTCGGCGAGCTGCTGGCCCAGGCGGCCGGAACGTGGACCGTGTGGGAGCCGTTCAACCAGTTCTGGGGACTGGGCACGGCGACGGGACCCTACCCCTGGATCCGGCCGGACGAGCCGGATCCCCTCCTCGACAGCCTCGCCGACTACCTGGCCCGAGGATGG
>JAVEDG010000371.1 GCA_030841245.1 Actinomycetota bacterium | reverse complement strand
CTCGGTGGCCGACTCGGCAGCAGCCCTGGTGGCGATGGTCGAAGCAGGAGTCGACGTCGTGGAGGTGGGGCTGCCCTACTCCGACCCGCTCATGGACGGACCGACCATCCAGTCCGCCGTCGACCAGGCTCTGGCAGCCGGTACGTCGACGGCCGACGTGTTCCGGGTCGTCGGCGAGGTGGCCGCGACCGGCGCACCGGTCCTGGTCATGAGCTACTGGAACCCGATCGAGCGCTACGGGGTCGACCGGTTCGCGGCCGAGCTCGCCGCGGCCGGCGGCGCGGGCGTCATCATGCCCGACCTGATCCCCGACGAGGCGCACGAGTGGGTGTCGGCGACCGACGCGGCGGGGCTGGATCGGGTGTTCCTGGTCGCGCCGTCCTCGAGCGACAACCGCCTCCGCTACACCGCGAAACACTGCCGGGGCTTCGTCTACGCCGCATCGACGATGGGTGTCACCGGCACCCGGGCGCAGGTCGGCGATGCCGCTGCCGAGCTCGTGCGGCGTACCCGGGCCGTGACCGACCTGCCGGTCTGCGTGGGGCTGGGCGTCTCGACGGGCGAGCAGGCCGCGGAGGTGGCGGGGTTCGCCGACGGGGTGATCGTCGGGTCCGCGTTCGTCCGCCGGGTGCTCGACGCGCCGGACCCCTCGGCGGGCTGCTCCGCGGTCGCCACGCTGGCTACGGAGCTGGCCGCCGGCGTACGCCGTGGAGTTCCGTCGTGACCGCGCAGGCGGTCCAGGCGCGGACCGTCGTGACCGCGCTGCTGGCGCTGGCAGTGCTGCTCGGATGCAGCGGCTGTGCCGGTGGCACGGCCGGCACCGACGTCGCCCTGGGCTCCGGGCACGCCCGGCTGCACGGGACCCCGCTGCACAACGGCGTACGCCTGCCGGCCGAGTCGTTCACCGACGCCCGCGGCGCGAGCTTCGCGCCGGCCACCGACGCCGACCGCCCCGTCACGCTGGTCTTCTTCGGCTACTCGCACTGCCCGGACCTGTGCAACGTCGTGCTGGCCAACGTCGCCGCGGCGTTGCGCGGGGCGACCCCGGCCGTGCGCAAGAAGGTCGGTCTCGTCTTCGTGACGACCGACCCGCGCCGGGACACCCCATCGGTGATCCGCAAGTACCTCGGCCGGTTCGACCCCTCCTTCGTCGGGCTGACCGCGTCGCTGCCGAAGATCAGGCGGGCGATGAACGACCTGCACATCGCGTACGACGGCACGAAGCGGACCGCAGGGGGCGGCTACGAGGTCGTGCACGGCACGCAGTTGACCGGCTTCGTCGGCACGCATGCCCGGGTCGAGTGGGACCAGCTCACGACCGTCGCCGACCTGCGCTCGGACCTGACCGAGCTCGCCGCCGTCGGGCGCCGGTAGCCTGAAGCGGATGCACCCCCTCTTCATCCCGAGCCCGTCGCAGGGCGTCTGGCACCTCGGGCCTTTCCCGGTCCGCGCCTACGCGCTGTGCATCATCGCGGGCATCGTGGTGGCCGTCTGGCTCGGCGAGCGCCGCTGGGTCGAGCGCGGCGGCCGGGCGGGGGACGTCACCGAGATCGCGGTCTGGATGGTGCCGTTCGGCATCGTCGGCGGCCGGATCTACCACGTGCTCACGACGCCCGACCCCTACTTCGGGACGGGTGGGCAGCCCTGGCACGCCCTGTACATCTGGCAGGGCGGTCTCGGCATCTGGGGAGCCATCGCGCTGGGCGGGCTCGGCGCCTGGATCGGCGCCCGGCGTCACGGGATCCCGCTGCCGCCGTTCGCCGACGCGCTGGCACCGGGGATCGCACTGGCCCAGACGCTGGGGCGGTTCGGCAACTACTTCAACCAGGAGCTGTTCGGCCGGCCCACCGACCTGCCCTGGGCGCTGCACATCACCTGTGCGAACCAGGAGCTGCCGTGCTCCGGCCAGGGCTACTACCACCCGACCTTCCTCTACGAGGTGCTGTGGGACGTCGGCGTCGCGGCGCTGGTCATCTGGGCCGACCGCCGGTTCCGGCTGGGGCACGGCCGAGCGTTCGCGGTGTACGTCGCGGCGTACACGCTGGGACGGGCCTGGATCGAGGCGTTGCGCATCGACGACGCGCACCACTTCCTCGGGCTGCGGCTCAACGACTGGACCAGCCTGCTGGTCTTCGTCGGCGCGGTGACCGCATTCGCCCTCTCCCGACGACGTCATCCCGGCCGTGAGACGCCAGAGGAGCTCGAGGCGCGGCGTACCCAGATCGACCTGACCACCCCGTCCGCGGTCGTCGACGACGGCGACGGCGACGGCGAGCCGGTGGATGCCACGCCGCCGACCGAGCCGGCCACGCCGGCAGCGACGCACCACCGGGAGGGGCCCGCGTGAGCGAGGAGACAGGTACGCCGGTCCGGCACGAGCGCGAGTCGGACGGCATCCAGCACGAGCACTCCGACGTCACCGGTGGGTGGCTGCGCCCGGCCGTGTTCGGCGCGTCGGACGGCCTGGTCTCCAACTTCGCGCTGATCGCCGGTGTCACCGGAGGCAAGGCCGACAGCCACTCCGTGCTGCTGGCCGGCCTCGCGGGGCTCGCCGCCGGTGCGTTCTCGATGGCCGCGGGGGAGTACGTCTCCGTCCGGTCCCAGTCCGAGCAGGCGCTGGCCGAGATCGAGACCGAGCGCCGCGAGATCCTGCGCCGGCCGAAGGCCGAGGAGCGCGAGCTGGCCCAGATGTACGTCGCGAAGGGGCTCGACCCCCAGCTCGCGACCGAGGTCGCCCGCCAGCTCTCGCGGGACCCCGAGGTCGCGCTCGACGTCCACGTCCGCGAAGAGCTCGGCATCGACCCCGGCGACCTCCCGTCGGCGACGCTGGCGGCCGGCTCGTCGTTCGTGGCCTTCGCCATCGGGGCCTTCATGCCGGTGCTGCCCTACCTGTTCGGGTCCACGGCGCTGTGGCCGGCGCTGGTGCTGACCCTCGCGGGCCTGTTCCTCTGCGGCGCGTTCGTGACCAGGCTGACGCCGCGCCCCTGGTGGTACGGCGGGTCCCGTCAGGTCGTCGTCGGCGCGATCGCGGCCGGCGTCACCTACCTGTTCGGGTCGCTGGTCGGCGCCGGCATCGGCTGAGCGATCACGGGGGAGGCCTCGTCTCAGCACTCGGGCGAGTCGCACCGCCGACACGCCTGGCTGGGCTAACCTGCTCGACGTACCGCTGGGCCAGCGTTGTCCCTCGGTGCGATGCCCGTACGGCGGCTCCGGTCGCCGTGTCCGCGCTTCGCTCGGGAGAGGACGCGCCGTGGCCGACCGGTTCCCCGCCCGCCCGCCCGTAACGGGCCTCTACGACGCTGCCAGTGAGCACGACGCGTGCGGCGTCGCCTTCGTCGCGACGCTGTCCGGACAGCCCAGCCACGACATCGTCGACCAGGCACTGACCGCGCTGCGCAACCTCGACCACCGCGGGGCGTCCGGCGCCGAGCCCGACTCCGGCGACGGGGCGGGCATCCTCACCCAGGTTCCCGACGAGTTCCTGCGCGAGGTCGTGCCCTTCCCGCTCCCGCCCAAGGGCGCCTACGCCGTCGGCATCGCGTTCCTCACCGACGACGACGCCGCCGAGGCCGGCGAACGCCAGGCGCTGGAGCGCATCGCGGCCGAGGAGGGCCTGGCCGTGCTCGGCTGGCGTGAGGTCCCGACGACGCCGGCGCTGCTCGGCGCGACGGCCCGGCGGGTGCTGCCCCGGCTGCGGCAGGTGTTCGTCGCGAGCGCGACGGGTCGCGTCGCGGGCATGGCGCTCGAGCGGCTCGTGTTCTGCCTTCGCAAGCGAGTCGAGCACGAGGCCGGTGTCTACCTGCCGTCACTGTCGTGCCGGACCATCGTCTACAAGGGGATGCTCACCACCGCGCAGCTCGAGCCGTTCTTCCCCGACCTGTCCGACCGCAGGTTCACCGCCGAGCTGGCGCTGGTGCACTCGCGTTTCTCCACGAACACGTTCCCGTCCTGGCCGCTCGCCCACCCCTACCGCCTGGTCGCGCACAACGGTGAGATCAACACCGTGAAGGGCAACCGCAACTGGATGGCGGCGCGCGAGAGCCAGCTCGGGTCCGAGCTGATCCCCGGCGACATCTCGCGGCTGTTCCCGGTCTGTACGCCGGGGGCGAGCGACTCGGCGACGTTCGACGAGGCGCTCGAGCTGCTGCACATGGCCGGCCGCTCGCTGCCGCATGCGCTCCTGATGATGATCCCGGACGCCTGGGAGAACCACGCCGAGATGGACCCTGCGCGGCGCGCGTTCTACGAGTTCCATGCCGCCCTGATCGAGCCGTGGGACGGGCCTGCCTGCATCACGTTCACCGACGGCTCGCTGATCGGCGCCGTTCTCGACCGCAACGGCCTGCGGCCCGCCCGCTACTGGATCACCAGCGACGGCCTCGTCGTGCTCGCGAGCGAGGTCGGCGTGCTCGACATCGATCCGGCGAGAGTGGTGCGCAAGGGCCGGTTGCAGCCGGGCCGGATGTTCCTCGTCGACACCGACCGAGGGCGCATCGTCGACGATGCCGAGATCAAGGCCGAGCTCGCGGCCGCGGCGCCGTACGACGAGTGGCTGCATGCCGGGCAGATCCATCTCGCCGACCTGCCGGAGCGCGAGCACATCAGCCACACGACCGCCAGCGTGACCCGGCGCCAGCAGACCTTCGGCTACACCGAGGAGGAGGTCCGGGTGCTGCTCGGGCCGATGGCCCGGGCCGGCGTGGAGCCGATCGGCTCGATGGGTACCGACACCCCCGTCGCGGTCCTGTCGGTGCGGTCGCGGCTGCTCTTCGACTACTTCTCCCAGCTGTTCGCCCAGGTCACCAACCCGCCGCTCGACGCCATCCGCGAGGAGCTGGTGACCTCCCTCGGGACCGCGATCGGGCCGGACCAGAACCTGCTCGACGCGACGCCCGCCCACTGCCGCCAGGTGGCACTCGACTTCCCGGTCATCGACAACGACGCACTGGCCAAGCTCGTCCACATCAACCGTGACGGCGACCTCCCGGGCTTCGCGGCCGCCCGGATCAGTGGCCTCTACCCGGTCGCAGGTGGTGGCCCGGCCCTGCAGCTGAGCCTCGAGCACGTGTGCGAGGAGGTCACGGCCGCCGTCGAGGCGGGCGCGCGGTTCATCGTGCTCTCCGACCGCGACTCCGACGCCCAGTGGGCACCGATCCCCTCGCTGCTGCTGACCGGTGCGGTCCACCACCACCTGATCCGCAACAAGACCCGCACCCAGGTGGGCCTCGTCGTCGAGGCGGGCGACGTGCGCGAGGTGCACCACGCCGCGCTGCTCATCGGGTACGGCGCCTCTGCGGTCAACCCCTACCTCGCGATGGAGACCGTCGAGAACCTCGCGGTGCAGGGCTTGCTCGACGGCGTCGACGCCTCGACCGCCGTGCGCAACCTGATCAAGGCGCTCGGCAAGGGCGTGCTCAAGGTGATGTCCAAGATGGGCATCTCGACCGTCGCGTCCTACCACGGTGCCCAGGTCTTCGAGGCGGTCGGTCTCGACGAGCACCTGGTCGAGCGCTACTTCACCGGTACGTCGTCACGGCTCGGCGGCATCGGCCTCGAGGTGATCGCCGCGGAGGTCGCATCGCGGCACGCGACGGCGTACCCCCCGCGGCGTACGTCGACGGCGCACCGCACCCTCGACGTGGGAGGCGAGTACCAGTGGCGTCGGGAGGGCGAGCTGCACCTGTTCAACCCCGAGACCGTCTTCCGGCTCCAGCACGCCACGCGCGCACGGCGTTACGACGTCTTCAAGCAGTACACGACCGTGGTCGACGAGCAGGCCGAGCGGCTGATGACGCTGCGCGGGCTGTTCCGGTTCCGCACTGGTACCGACGAGGGGGCCCGTCCGGCGGTGCCGATCGAGGAGGTCGAGCCGGTCGAGAGCATCGTCCGGCGCTTCTCGACGGGGGCGATGTCCTACGGGTCGATCTCGAAGGAGGCGCACGAGACGCTGGCGATCGCGATGAACCGGCTCGGCGGCAGGTCCAACACCGGCGAGGGCGGGGAGGACGCCGATCGCTTCGTGCCCGACGAGAACGGCGACCTGCGGCGCAGCGCGGTCAAGCAGGTGGCCAGCGGACGGTTCGGGGTCACCAGCGACTACCTCGTCAACGCCGACGACATCCAGATCAAGATGGCGCAGGGCGCCAAGCCCGGCGAGGGCGGGCAGCTGCCGGGCGGCAAGGTCTACCCGTGGATCGCCCGCACCCGGCACTCGACTCCCGGCGTCGGCCTGATCTCGCCGCCGCCGCACCACGACATCTACTCGATCGAGGACCTCGCCCAGCTGATCCACGACCTGAAGAACGCCAACGACCGTGCGCGGGTCCACGTCAAGCTGGTCGCCGAGGTCGGCGTCGGCACGGTCGCGGCGGGCGTCAGCAAGGCCCACGCCGACGTCGTGCTCATCTCCGGTCACGACGGTGGCACCGGTGCCTCTCCGTTGACCAGCCTCAAGCACGCCGGCGCGCCCTGGGAGCTGGGGCTGGCAGAGACCCAGCAGACCCTGCTGGTCAACGGGCTGCGCGACCGCATTGTCGTGCAGGCCGACGGCCAGCTGAAGACGGGCCGCGACGTCGTGATCGCCGCGCTGCTCGGAGCAGAGGAGTTCGGGTTCGCGACGGCCCCCTTGGTGGTCAGCGGCTGCATC
>JAVEDG010000368.1 GCA_030841245.1 Actinomycetota bacterium | reverse complement strand
CGGCCGGGTCCGTCGCCCGAGTTCTTCGCTGGCTGGCGCGTTGGTGCGGCTGCCAGTGGACTGTGATGCCGTGATCGTGAAGGATTTGTCCTGCTCTAGTCGATGTTTCCTTCACGATCACGGTCGGGAGGGTGGTCTGGCTCAGCCACCGACGGCTGCGGTGCCGGTCACGACGTCGACATCCAGCTCGTCGGACCTCGCCAGCTCGGCGGCCAGTCCGTCGGCGGCGAACGCCGCCACCGCGGCCGGCGCCTGGGCCGCACTCGTCTCGATGAGCAGCCGCCCGCCGGGCACCAGCCAACGACGCGATTCGGCCGCGACCCGGCGCAGCACGTCGAGCCCGTCCGGGCCGCCGTCCAGGGCGAGGCGCGGCTCGTGGTCGCGGGCCTCGGACGGCAGGAAGGCGATGCCGTCGGACGGGACGTACGGCACGTTCGCGACCAGCACCTCCACCTGCCCGCGCAGGGAGTCGGGCAGCGGCTCGAACAGGTCGCCCTCGAAGACCAGACCACCGATGCCGTCGAGGTTGCGGCGGGCACAGCGCACCGCCACCGGGTCGAGGTCGGCGGCGTACACGCGTAGGTCCGGAACGGCCGACGCGAGAGCGGCCCCGACCGCACCGGAGCCGCAACACAGGTCGAGTACGACCGCGCCGGGCGGGGCGATCGCGACCGCCCGCTCGACGAGGAACTCGGTACGTGGCCTCGGCACGAACACCCCGGGCTCGAGCGCGATGCGCAAACCGCAGAACTCGACCCAGCCGAGGACGTGCTCCAGCGGGACGCCCGACGCGCGCCGCTCGACCATCGCGGAAAGCGACTCGGAGGACGAGGAAGAGGCGAGCAACAGGTCAGCCTCCTCCTCGGCGAACACGCAACCGGCACCGCGCAGCCGGAGGACGACCTCGTCGCGCGAGAGCTGGGGAGCCGACATGACCGTGTCACGTTAGCCGTGCGGCCCGGCCGCCTGGCAGCCCGGCGAACCGGCGGACCGCGCACGCGCGTACGGCGCAGCGGGACGCGGGATAGTGCTGCCATGCCCGAGCGCTGGGACCCGGACGCGGCAGGCGTCCTGCGGCTCCCGTCAGGACGACTGGTACGCGGCCGCGGGCTGCGCCACCCTCAGCCGGCTGGCGCCGACCCGCAGTTCGGTCTCTACCTGCTCGGCCGGCGGCCCGCGCCTACGCCCTGGCCGGCGCGCTGGGTGCAGTGGAAGGACTTCCGGCTGCCCACTGACCCCGGCGACGCGCGCGACGCGATCGTCGAGGCGTGGACCAGGTCGGCCGAGGAGCGGGTCGAGGTGGCATGCGCAGGTGGCCTCGGGCGCACCGGGACCGCGCTCGCGTGCCTCGCGGTCGTCGACGGGCTGCCACCGTCGGAAGCCGTGGCCTTCGTGCGCGAGCACTACGCCCGCCGAGCCGTCGAGACACGCGCCCAGCGCAGCCTGGTGGCCCGGTTCTCGCCCGTCGGGAAGGATGCGTCCGGTGACCGATGAGCTGCGCGACCCGCACGTGACCGCACCCGGACACGCCCCGACGCCGTTCACCGCTGACGAGATCCGCCGAGGATGCCCGCGCGGGCGAGTCAGCCGGACGCGCGTCGAGGCACCGGGCCGGCCTCCCGTCGTACGCGTCAACCTGTTCGTCGAGTGCGACGACGACGGTGCCGTCATCGCGCGATCGACGCGCGACGAGGACGGCAACAAGGTCGGCGACGACCAACTCGACCGTACGACGTGGTGCGACCTCCAGGAGCACGCCTCGTTCCCCGTAGAGCAGGTCGAGATCACCCGCGTCGAGCTCGACGGTCCGCTGGGCCTGCTGCCCTGCCTGCGCTACACAGTGACTGACGACGACGGGGTGGCGACGTTCTGGTTCGCCGACGAGATCGCGGGCATGCCGGTGCAGGTCGAGATCCGCAACCCGGCCGGGCAGCTGGTCACCACCTCGACGATGATCGCCAACGAGCTGCCGAACGGTTGAGCAGAGGCACTTCCGAGCATGGCCCGGTAGAGCGGCTTGGCGTCGAGCTCGTCACCGATCTCGCGGTCGTAGTGGCGGGCGGTCGCGTCGTACACGCCACTCACATCGCTGCCGCTCACGTCGTTGCTCAGGTCGCCGTCGCTCACGTCTTCGTGTGGCAGACGTGTTCCCGTCCGCCCCCGACGGTGGCCCACATCCCCCCACGGACCTGACGATCCAACCAGCCGGGCGAGCGGGCTTCCAACCGGGTCAGAGCTCGCCGTGGCCACGGGACGATTTCCCGCCGGAGGCAGGAAACGGGCTCTGTGCCTCGGGAAAGCGCGGACCGAGGCTGGCCTTCGTCCAGTCACATCGTGAGCAGGAGGCTCAGATGAACATCATCGGTCGCGCCGCAGTGGCGCTCACCATCGGCGCAGCCGCTGCGGCTGCTGTGACCGCACCGGCTCTTGCCGACCAGGCCTATCCGGCACCTGGGTTCCCCAGCGGCAACGCTTCGTGCGTCGGCGCCGGTCTGAACTACCTGGCGCACTACGGCGGCGAGAACGACACTTTCCCGGCCATCACGCACGGAGCCGTCGGCCCGAGCATCTCCGGCTTCGCGACGAGCGACCCGGGATCGGTCGGCTCTTTCACCAGCGCGCTGGCCGCATCGCACGGGACAGTCTGGGAATGCCTGCCCTGAGTTGCTGCCCCGACCGTCGCGCCCCTGACGGTCTGCGCTGCCGACCCGGCGGCCCGGGTTGCGCAGGCTGTCAGGCGTCGCGACGGCCTTGACGTGCGATGCCGGCCTTGACGCCCGATGAACGCGGCCGGACAGTGAGTGCACTGGACCTACCTGGGGCGGGAGTGGGCCATGATCTTGGTCGTCGGAGCCACTGGTGAGCTCGGCGGTCGCGTCGTCCGGCTGCTGCGCGACCGCGGGGTGACGGTGCGCGCGCTGGTTCGTCCGCAGACCGATGACGAGGCCCTGCGCGCACTGGGCGCAGAGACCTCGCCCGGCGACCTCACCGACCGGGCGAGCCTCGGGCAGGCCTGCGCGGGGGTGAACACAGTGGTGGCCACCGCGACTGCGATCGCCCGCAAGCTTGGTGGCGCGCCCGGGCCGTCGATCCGCGAGGTGGACGAGGCGGGCATGGCGGCGCTGGTCGACGCGGCGGCCGCGGCCGGGGTGGAGCGCTTCGTCTACGTCTCGTACGCCGGGGTCGACGCGGGCATCGGCTTCCCGCTCGAGCGCGCCAAGAAAGCTACAGAGCAGCGGCTGCGTTCGACGTCGATGCGGACCGTCCTGGTCCGCCCGGACGCCTTCCAGGAGGTCCATCTCGCACCGCTCGGCCGTTTCGACCTGGCCAAGCGCAAGGTCGCGGTCTTCGGCAAGGGCGACACGGACAGGCGCTGGGTGGGCATCGACGACGTGGCCCAGCTGCTCGCGGCCGTCGCGGTCGAGCCCGAGCCTCCGTCGGTCATCGAGTTCGGCGGGCCGGAGGCGATCAGCCGTAACGCTGCGATCGTGCTCGCCGAGCGACTCACCGGGCGCAGCATGAAGCGGCAGGTCATGCCGTTGTTCGCGGCCCGGCTCGGGGCCCGGCTGCTGGCTCGGCCCAACCCGGCGCTCGCCTCGGTCTTCGGCACAGGTGTGCTGATGGACGTCGCGGTGCCGCGCTGGGACGACGGGCCCTTGCAGGAGCGTGGCATCAAGGCGCGACCCGCGACGGAGTGGATCGAGCAGCAGGCTCGCGCCCTCGGCCCGGCGGGTCCCGGCTGAGCCCTGGCATGCGGCAGTTACGGATCCGAGACGGATCCACCAGAAGTAGCTGTGCCGGACTCGACCCGCCTCGCTGCTGAGCCCGGCGCTGGCTCGCGAGGTCGGCAGCAGGCGTCGGGGGCGCCATCTCGGGAGCGGCTGCAGGTCAGGTGGCGTCGACGACCGCCTCGGTCTCCTGGAGGCGACCGTCCCTCATCGTCACGCGTCGCTGTGCTCGGGCCGCGATCGTGCGGTCGTGGGTGACGAGCACGAAGGTCAGGCCACGCTCCCGCCACAGCGCCTCGAGCACGGCCATGATGTCGTGGCGGGTGTCCTCGTCGAGGTTGCCCGTCGGCTCGTCGGCGAGCAGCACCGCAGGTGCCTTGACGAGCGCCCTGGCGATCGCGACGCGCTGCTGCTGGCCGCCGGACAGCTCGCTCGGCAGGTGCCGAGCCCGATCGGTGAGGCCGACGGAGTCCAGCGCCTCGGCCGCCCTCGTCCGCCGCTCGCTCGGTCGGACCCGCAAGGGGACCAGTGCTGTCTCGACGTTCTCCTGTGCCGAGAGCGTGGGGATCAGGTTGAAGCTTTGGAACACGAAGCCGATCTGTCTTGCTCGCAACCGGCTCGCCGTGAGCTCCGACGCCCTGGCCAGGTCGGTGCCGTCGAGCACCACGCTGCCGGTCGTCGGCCGGTCCAGCCCGCCGAGCATCTGCAGCAAGGTGCTCTTGCCCTGCCCGGTGGGTCCCTGAACCGCCAGCCACTCGCCGTCGGGGATGGTCAGGTCGAGGCGGTCCAGGGCGAGCACCGGCCCGCGTGCTGTGGCGTAGCGCTTGGTGACGTCGTGCAACTCGTACATGTCTGGTCTCCCTCTCGGTGGTGGTCAGGCGATCCGGGCGAGCGCGGCCGCGGGCCGGAGGCGAGCGGCGCGCCATCCGCCGACCGCGCCGGCCAGCAGGCCGCCGGTGACGGCCAGCAGTACGGCGAGCAGCACGGCACGGCCGTCGATCGCCGCGGACAGGTGGACGGTGACGGTGTGCGCCGCGGACGCGGCGTTGCCGAATGGACCGGCGGCTGCACCACCCGGAGGGCCGCCCGGTCCGCCGCCCGTCGGGCCGGTGTTGGCCGAGCCCCCCGACGTCGCGGTCAGGGCGGGCGCGACGGCGTTGACGACCGAGGCACCCGCGTAGCCGAGGGCGACACCGAGGGCTGCTCCCGCCGCGCCGATCACCAGGGACTCGCCCACGACCTGAGCAACGACCCGTCGACTGGACCAGCCGAGCGCCTTGAGGGTGCCGAGCTCACGGACCCGGCGCGAGACCGCCGAGAGTGTGAGCAGGCTGGCGAGCAGGAACGCCGCGATCAGCACGGCGATCGACAGCCACTTGCCGAGGTTGTTGGCCAGGCTCGCCGCGCTCGACAGCGAGCCGCTGACCTGGCCGGCGAGGTCGCTCGACGTGGTCACCGTCGCGCTGGGCACCGCGTTCTTGATCCGGGCGGCGACAGCGTCCACGGCGGTGTTCTTCGTCGCCGACACGTAGACGGTGTTGACCTTCCCGGTGAGGCCGGACAGGGCCTGGGCGCGGGCCAGCGGGATGTAGACGTCGGTCGGGCTGGAGCCGCGGGGGGCGGTGACGGTGCCGACGACGGTGAACTTCTTGCTGGCGACCGAGATGGTCGAGCCGACCTTGAGGTCGTGCTGCTTGGCGTAGTCGCTCGTCACGACCGCGACGTCGGCGTGGGTGTCGGTCGAGCGCAGCGACCGCCCCTTGGCCAGGCTCGTCGAGCTGAGGGTGCCGAGCGAGGTGTGCGCCGGGTCGACCCCCGTGACGGTGAACGAGGACACCTTGAAGCTCGACCGGAACGACTGAGTGCTGCCGCTGCCGTTGGACGATGTCGGTGGCCCCGCGCCGCTGCCCTGGCTGCCGTTCTGGCCGTTCGAGAAGGACTGCGCGTTGGGCAGCTTCCCGCTGACCCGCACGTCGGTGAGCGTCAGCGCGCCGACCGCGTCGGCGACGCCCTGCACCGAGCGGACCTGGGTGACCGACGAGGCCTTCAACGCGCCGAGCTGCGGCCCGGACGTGAGGTTGTCGCGGGTGAACGTCGTGCCGGCTTTCGGCCGTTGCTGGTCACCGTTGCCGGACCGTACGCCGAACCCGAGGGGTCCGCCTTGGGCCTGCGTCGGCGCCCGGGTGACCGTGATGTCGGTGCCCACGCCGTACAGCGACTGCAGCACCTTGCCCTGTGCGCTCTTGACGCCTGCTGACGCGGCGGTGACCGACAGGACCAGGCCGACGGCCACCGCCAGTCCGAGCGCGATGAACGTGGCTTGCCGGGCGCGACGACGCAGCTCGCGCGCAAGGTAGACGAAGAACACGACGGCTCCCAGGTCGGTGTGGTCCGCCGGTGCGGCGGGTCCTGCCATACGTTCTTGGCCGCGCCTGGGCAGTCCGTGAGCGGATCCTGGGAACCTCCTGGCAAGGTGGTCCACCTCGCCGTGAAGCAGCAGGGTCAGCCGGCGGCGGTGTCCATCGCCTTGTAGATGCGCTTCTCGGAGATCGGGCCTGACGTGCCGACGGTCTGGGCGAACAGGCTGACCCGCAGCTCCTCGATCATCCAGCGGATGTCGCGCACGGCCGGCTCCGAGCGACTGGCCGGCGCCAGCTCGGCGAGGAACTTGTCGTACTCCTCCTGCACCCGCGCCACGGTCGCCAACCGGTCGTGATCGCGCCCGGGAGCCGTGGCGAGCGTGTCGAGCCGACGGGCCAGGGCTGTGAGGTAGCGGCGTACGTCGGGCAGCCGGCGTACCCCCGTCTCGGCGACGAAGCCGGAGTGCACCAGGCCGGTCAGCTGATGGCGCACGTCAAGGGTCGAGGGAAGCGCAGCCGCACTGGTGGTGCCGGACACCCGCGCCTCGATCTCGCCGACAGCGGTCAAAAGCGCCGCGACCGTCGTCACCACGACGTACGCGATCTCGGGGAGCTCGTCGCGGACGGCGTCGCGCAGGGCAGCGAAGCCGGTCTCGTCGCGGGGGACTTCGCCGTGCCGGCGCATCAGCTCGTCGAGCGCGGCCGTGAGGCAGTCGTCGAGCAGCGCGGGCACGCCACCGTGCGGGTTGTGCCCGAGGGCCAGCTTGGTGCGGTTGTCCAGCCGGCGTACGACGTTGGGCAGCGGTGACGAGACGGTCAACGCCAGCAGCCGGCGCACGCCGGTCCAGGTCGACCGCTCGGCCTCCGCCGACGAGCCGAGGACCTGCAGTGACACGGTCGAGCCCGCATCGACGAGGGCCGGGAAGCCCTTGACGGTCCGACCGCCGATCGTCTGCTCGAACGTCTCGGGCAGCGGGCCGAACGTCCACGACGTCAGGCCGGTCCGCTCGATCCCGCTCGCCGCCCGCGCGACCGTCTCCCTGACGGCCGGGCGCAGCAGGGTGACCAGGGCCGCGAGGTCCTTGCCCTCGCCGACGGTCGCGCCCGTCTCGTCCTCGACGCGGAACGTCATCCGAAGGTGTTCGGGGACCCGCGACCAGTCCCACGTGTTGTGCGGGACCGTGACGCCCGAGCGGCGACGCAGCTCGCGACTCATCACGTCGGTGATCGGCTCGGTGTGGCCGACGTCCGGTGTTTCCACTGCGGACAGCACCGCAGCGGCCGTGCCGGGGGCCGGCACGAAGAGCCGGCGAAGGTTCTTGGGCAGCGAGCGAATGAGGGCGGTGACCAGGTCGAGCCGCAGTCCGGGCACCTGCCAGTCGAATCCGTCGGGGCGGAGCCGGTTGAGCACGTCGATCGGCACGTGCGCGGTGACGCCGTCGGCGGCGGTGCCCGGCTCGAACTGGTAGGTCAGCTGCAGTGCCAGGTCGTCCTGCTCCCACACGTCTGGGTAGTCGGCGGCAGAGACCTGCTCCGAGTCCTCACGCACCAGCATGGCCCGCTCGAAGTCGAGCAGGTCGGGCGTCTCGCGACGAGCGTTCTTCCACCACGCGTCGAAGTGCCGGCCTGAGACGACCTCGGCCGGGATGCGCCGGTCATAGAACCCGAACAGCTCCTCGTCGTCGACCAGGATGTCGCGACGCCTCGTACGGTGCTCGAGCTCCTCGACCTCGTCGAGCAGCTCGCGGTTGGCGCGGAAGAACGCGTGGTGCGTGCGCCAGTCGCCCTCGACCAGCGCGTGCCGGATGAACAGCTCGCGGGAGAGCTCGGCGTCGATGCGGCCATAGGCGACGCGGCGCGAGGCGACGACGGGTACGCCGTAGAGCGTGACCTTCTCGTGCGCCATCACCGCACCATGCTTGGCCGACCAGTGCGGCTCGCTGTAGCTGCGTTTGACCAGGTGGTCGGCGAGCGGCTCCACCCACTCGGGGTCGATCCGGCCGAGGTCCCGTCCCCAGAGCCGCGAGGTCTCGACCAACTCGCCTGCCATCACCCAGCGCGGCGGCTTCTTGAACAGCGCCGATCCGGGCCAGGCGGCGAAGCTCGCACCCCGCGCCCCGACGTACTCCCGTTTCTCGTCCTCCCAGAGCCCGATGTGGGAGAGCAGCCCCGCGAGCAGCGAGCGGTGCACCAGGTTGCGGCGCGCATCCGCGTCGGAGACCGGCTCGCCGACCTGCAGGCCGAGACTTCGGGCAACCTGGCGCAGCTGGCCGACCAGGTCCTGCCACTCGCGCACCCGCAGGTAGTGCAGGAACTCGGCGCGGCACATCCGGCGGAATGCGTTGCCGGTGCGGGCCTGCCGCTCGTCCTGCAGGTAGGACCACAGGTTCCAGTAGGCGAGGAAGTCGGAGCGCTCGTCGGCGAAGCGGCGGTGCTTATCGTCGGCCGCCTGCTGGTGCTCGACCGGCCGCTCGCGCGGATCCTGGATCGACATCGCGGCTGTGATGACGAGCACCTCGTGGGCGCACCCGTTGCGGTCCGCCTCGACGACCATGCGGGCCAGCCGTGGGTCGACGGGCAGCTGGGCGAGCTGGCGGCCGAGCGGGGTGAGCCGGCGCTTGCGCTCCTCGTCGCGGCCGGGCACCAGAGCGCCGAGCTCCTCGAGCAGGGCGACGCCGTCCTT
>JAVEDG010000332.1 GCA_030841245.1 Actinomycetota bacterium | reverse complement strand
CAGGACGTACATCCCCATCTGCAGGAACTCGCTCTCCCAGTTCTCGAACGTGGCCTCGACCAGGTTTCCGGTGTGCAGGTAGGCGGCGAGGGTCACGGCCGACGAGTGGTGCTCCAGCTGGTCCTGGTTGTAGACGTGCAGACCGGTGAGGAGCTGGCCGAACCAGAAGACGACGAACAGCCCGAAGTTCGCGAGCAGCAGGCCGTGGTCCCGTATCCATAGGCGCATGCGGCCCCCCTTCCCCGCAGCGACGCTTTGATCCATCTGCTCCGCGTGGGGCGCCTGCGGCCAGACCGACTGTGGGCCGCCGAGGCCGCTGACGGCCGGAAGGCGCCCCTGATGGGTCGCCGACTCAGGTCTCGTGGCTGCCTGAGTGTCCCGAACCAGGCCGGAACGGGTCGCCGGTTCGCTATGTTGCGAAGTGCGTGAGGGCCGACCGGCGCGGGCCCCCGCGGGTGACCGGGAGGGTCTTTGGCCGCGACAACATGTGCGAGCTGCTCCGCCGAGATGCCCGCCAACGCCCGCTTCTGCCCCTCCTGCGGCACCCTTGCGGCCCCGGCCTGCGCGTCGTGCGGCGAGGCGCTGACACCCAACGCGCACTTCTGCCCGGCGTGCGGCACCCCCGTCTCGGGTGCCGTCGCGGCGGCCGTCGTGGTCCCCACCGCACGCGAGCGGACCGGACCTGTGGCGGAGCGGCGGGTCACCTCGGTGTTGTTCGCCGACCTGGTCGGGTTCACCCCGCTGTCGGAGTCCCGGGACGCCGAAGAGGTCCGCGAGCTGCTGTCGCGCTACTTCAGCGAGTGCCGCACCGTGATCGGGCGCTACGGCGGCACCGTCGAGAAGTTCATCGGCGACGCCGTCATGGCGGTGTGGGGCGTGCCGGTGGCGCACGAGGACGACGCGGGCCGCGCCGTACGGGCTGGCCTCGAGCTGGTCGCCGCGGTGACCGCGCTGGGTGAGCAGGAGGGTGCACCAGGCCTGGCCGCACGAGTCGGGGTCGTGACCGGTGAGGTCGCGGTCACCGTCGGCGCGACGGCGGAGGGCATGGTGGCAGGCGACGCCGTGAACTCCGCGTCCCGGGTGCAGTCGGTCGCCGACCCCGGCCGGGTCTGGGTGGACGAGACGACCCGCGAGCTCACCGGCGCGGCGATCACCTACGGCGACGTGGGCGAGCACGCGTTGAAGGGCAAGTCCGAGCCGATGCACCTGTGGCAGGCCGCCGCCGTGGTCGGCGAGTTGGCCAGTCGCCAGCGGGTCGACGGGCTCGAGGCGCCGCTGATCGGGCGCTCCGGCGAGATGCGCCAGCTCAAAGAGCTGTTCCACGCCACCGAGTCCTCCGGCCGCCCACGCCTCGTCGTGCTCGACGGTGACGCCGGCATGGGCAAGTCCCGCATGGCGTGGGAGTTCGAGAAGTACATCGACGGGCTCACGTCGACGGTCGCCTGGCACCGCGGCCGGTGCTTGTCCTACGGGGACGGCGTCGCGTTCTGGGCGCTGGCGGAGGCGTTCCGGGTGCGGCTGGGCCTGGTCGAGACGGACTCCGGCGACACCCTGGCGAGCGGCCTGGAAGCCGGCCTGGCGCGGCTGGTGCCCGAGGACGAACGGGACTGGCTGCGCCCCCGGCTCGCGGTCCTGCTCGGGACCGGGCCGGCGGGCGGCTTCGCCCGCGAGGACCTGTTCGCCGCCTGGACCGCGTTCCTCGAGCGGGTCGGCGGCGGCGACCCCGTCGTCCTGGTCATCGACGACGCGCAGTACGCCGACGACGGGCTGCTCGACTTCCTCGAGCACCTGCTGGTCTCCGCCCGGACAGCCATCTTCGTGCTGGCCCTGGCCCGTCCCGAGCTGCTCGAGCGGCGGCACGACCTCGGCGGACGCCGTACGTCGGTCGTGCGCGTCGACGCGCTCGACGAGGCGTCCATGGCAGAGCTGATCGACGGACTCGTCGACGGCCTACCGGGGACGGTCCGACAGGCCCTCGTCGAGCGGGCCGACGGGGTCCCGCTGTTTGCAGTGGAGACGGTGCGCGCGCTGATCGACCGCGACCTCGTGCTGCCCAGGGAGGGCCGCTACGTCTTGGGCGACGGCGCGGTGGACCTGTCCACCATCGGCGCGCCGGCATCGCTGCAGGCGCTGGTCGCCGCCCGGCTGGACGCGCTGACTCCGGCCGAGCGACGGGTGGTCGCGGACGGCAGCGTGCTCGGCGTGTCGTTCACGCGGGACAGCCTGCAAGCGCTGGCTGGGGACGTTGCCGATCTCGATGCGGTGCTGATCGCCTTGCAGCGCAAGGAGATCCTCGCCGTACAGACCGACCGGTTCTCCGGCGAGCGGGGACAGTACCGCTTCGTCCAGGGTGTCTTCCGGCAGGTCGCCTACGGCACCCAGTCCCGACGGGATCGCAAGGCCCGCCACCTCGCCGCGGCCGACTACCTGGCCGGCCTGCCCGAGGGCGGCGACGACCTCGCCGTGGTCATCGCGCAGCACTACCTCGACGCCGTCGACGCATCGTCGACCGGCGACGCCGACATCGCGGAGCTGAGTGCGCGGGCCCGGGCGGGTCTGGAGCGGGCGGCCCACCGGGCACAGTCGTTGGGGTCGCCGGGCGAGTCGCTGCGCCTCAGCGAAGCGGCCCTCGGGCGCACCGATGACCCAGCTGACAAGGCGCGGCTCCAGCTGATGGCGGCCGAGGCGGCGTGGGACACCGGGCGCTACCAGGAGGCCGGGGACCATGCCGCGGAGGCGGCGGCGCTCTACGACCAGCTCGAGCGGCCACTGCAGGCGGCGCTGGCCGCTGCGGTGCAGGCCAAGGCGCTGGCCTCGAGGCAGGACAACAGTGCCGCGATCGAGCTGCTCGAGCCGAGATGGCTCGCGCTGGACGGGATGCCCGGCGCCGAAGGCTCGTTGCTCAAGCTGGCCGCGGTGCTGCGCCGGGCCCATCAGGTGCGCGCGGAGGCGGAGCAGGAGGCGCGGTACGCCGAGCGCATCCTGCTGCTCGCCGAGCGGGTGGACGACCGGGCCGCCCTCGCCGAAGGGCTGACCGGGCTGGGCATCCGGCTCTCCGGCCTCGGCGCACCTGAGGCCGCGATCGTGCAGTACCGCGGAGCGGCAGCGGTCGCCCGCGAGCACGACCTGCCTGGACCGCTCGCCCGCGCCCTCTTCTGCCTGTGCGCCGCCCTGTGCGGTCGCGACATCGAGGAGGCGCTGTCAGCGGGTCGGGAGAGTCTCGCCTCCGCCCGTCGCTCGGGCATCGGCACCTGGATCGACTACGCCGCGCTCAACTACGCGCTCTCGTTGTGGGCCGCAGGACGGCTGCGTGAGATGTCACGTGTCCTCGAGGAAGCCACGGAGAAATCCGTCGACCCCGGGATCAGGATCTCGATGGCGGCCTGTGAGCTGTGGCTCGCGGACGCCCTCGGCGAGCCGGCGCCGGCACGCCCGGACATGGAGGCCACCGACAACGAGTCGGACCTGGCCTGGCTGGCGAACCTCCGGATGGTCCGTGGCCTGCTCGACGGCGACCCGGCTACGGCGGCAAGCATCGCGGAGCAGTCGATCAGCCACATCCTCGCCTACAGCGGCCTCGACGACGACTTCGTCCACCTCTGGCCCTGGATGCTGGACGCTGCGCTCGCCGCAGGGAACACCGAGCTGGCCGAGAAGCTGCTCGAGCCGGTGACGACAGCCCCGGGAGGCATCGTGCCGCCCGGCGTGACCGCCCAGCTGCCGCGCCTGCGCGGCCTGGTGGCGGCTGCACGTGGTGAGGCTCCGAGCGACGTCGAGGCCGAGCTTCGGGCCGGCATCACGGCGCTCGAGCGCTTCGGCAACGTCGGCCAGCGGGCCCGTGCCGAGGCCGAGCTCGGCCGCTGGCTGGTCGAACAGGGCAGGGCCGACGAGGCCGAGCAGCTGCTCGAGCGCGCCCGCCAGACCTACGTCGAGATCGGTGCCACCGGTTGGCTCCAGCAGCTCGACGCCGTCGTCACCGGCTAAGCGGCTCCGGATGGTGCATCGGTCGGCCAGGAACCGGTTCCTTCGGCTGATCCGCCGTCTCCTGCGGCCTGTCGATCCCTGAAACCGGGGAACACCGCCGGAGGGAGGCGCGTACGTGACACGCCACGCCCTCGGAGCACGGGCATCTCGTGGCACCGCTCCGACGATGCACCCGGCCTTCCAGACTCGCCCGACCCTCCACAGAGGCTCGTCGGGTCAGGACCAGTGGACCGCCATGGATCGGACCGAGCTGCGCGTGCGGGCGACCCTCCCGATGGCCACAGCCGCCCAGAACCGGGCCATGCGACGTCGCACCGCCGAGCGATGGACCCGTGCCCTGATGGTCCTGGCCCTGATCATGGTCAGCTACGACGTGTCCCTGCTGAGGGGCCTCGGCCACGCTTGATCGCTCCGGCCCCCCACCCGCGGGCAGCCCGGCTGGACCGGCTGACCAGGAACGACGGGGACTCGGCCGGTCCCATGCCGTCATGGGTCAGGCCGGTTCAGGTCGGGACCGGATCGTGACCGATGAGTTCTTGACCTGTCGGGGGTCTGCACAAGGATGAGGGCCGTAGCGGGCGGCCCGAGGTGACGAGGAGAGCGGATGAGCGGCGTACGGGTTCTGGTCGGCACGCGCAAGGGTGCCTTCGTCCTGACTGCTGACGGGAAGCGCAAGGACTGGGACGTCAGCGGCCCGCACTTCGCGGGCTGGGAGATGTACCACCTCAAGGGGTCGCCGGTCGAGCCCGACCGGATCTACGCGTCGCAGACCAGCGGCTGGTTCGGGCAGCTGATCCAGCGCTCCGACGACGGCGGCAAGTCCTGGACCCAGGTGGGCGGCAAGTTCGAGTACGAGGGCAAGGTCGGCGACCACCTCTGGTACGACGGGACGCCGCGCCCGTGGGAGTTCAAGCGGATCTGGCACCTCGAGCCGTCACTGACCGACCCCGACGTCGTCTACGCCGGCGGCGAGGACGCCGCGATCTTCCGCTCCGACGACGGGGGCCAGGAGTGGGCCGAGCTGCCCTCACTGCGCCAGCACGGCACCGCGCAGGACTGGCAGCCAGGTGCGGGCGGCATGTGCCTGCACACGATCATCCTCGACCCGATCGACCCGCAGCGAATCTTCGTCGCGATCTCCGCTGCCGGGGCCTTCCGGTCCGACGACGCAGGCAAGACCTGGAAGCCGATCAACAAGGGCCTGTTGTCCGGCGAGATCCCCGACCCCGACAAGGAGGTCGGCCACTGCGTGCACCGCATCGCGCAGCACCCGGCCCGCCCGGACACGCTCTACATGCAGAAGCACTGGGATGTCATGCGCACCGACAACGCCGGCGACGAGTGGTACGACATCGGCGACAGCCTGCCGACCGACTTCGGCTTCCCGATCGACGTGCACGCGCACGAGCCGGACACCGTCTACATCGTGCCCATCAAGAGCGACTCCGAGCACTTCGTGCCCGACGGCCAGCTGAAGGTCTACCGCAGCCGCACCGGCGGCAAGGACTGGGAGCCGTTGACCAACGGCCTGCCGCAGAAGGACTGCTACCACAACATCCTTCGTGACGCCATGGCGGTCGACAAGCTCGACGACTGCGGTGTCTACTTCGGTACGTCGGGTGGCCAGGTCTACTGCTCGCCCGACAGCGGCGACTCCTGGTCGGCGATCGTGCGCGACCTGCCCGCGGTGCTCTCGGTCGAGGTGCAGACCCTGTCATGAGTTGGGCACTGTCATGAGCTGGGGACTGTCATGAGTCAACCGGCGGAGACGAGGGGAGCTGCCGTGACCGCGGACGCGACGACCATCCGGGTGACGTTGCCCGCGCACCTGCGCACCATCGCGCAGGTGTCCGGCGAGGTGCAGGTCGAGGTGCCGGGCGCGGTCACCCAGCGCGCGCTGCTCGACGCGCTGGAGGCGGCGTACCCGAACCTGCGGGGCACCATCCGCGACCAGTCGACCTTCAAGCGGCGGGCGTTCGTGCGGTTCTACGCCTGCGAGGAGGACCTCTCCCACGAGCCGCCGGACGACCCGCTGCCCGACGAGGTCCTCAAGGGCAAGGAGCCGTTCATGGTGATCGGAGCCATGGCCGGCGGCTGACGTCGTTCGGTGCGGCGTCATGGGCTGCACCTCTTGCCCAGATTCGCCCGAAGTGCCAGGCTCCCGTCGTAAAGGGCGCCCGGCGGGCGAGATCCGCCTGGCCGGTGCCTCGCGACGACGACAGGCGGCGGAACCATGAAGCTCACGCGTCGGCACTCGGTCCTGGTCGGTGTGGTGATCCTTGCTCTTCTCGTTGCCGGGCTCGGGGCGATCGTGCTCACCCGCGGCGAGCACGAGTCCGAGCAGGCCGGCGGCGACGAGATGCCCTCGGCGCTGGCCGGGCACCTCGAGCACCTGCGTGAGGCGATCCCCGGCAACGGCGGCGAGTCAGCCGAGGGGCCCGGCGGCGCCGCGCAGGACGAGTTCCAAGCGCTCGCCTACCCGGCCAAGACGGTCACGCTCGACAAGGTCAATCGGTCCCAGAACGCGTTCCGCAACGCGAGGGGCCGGTCCGCCAACAAGGTGGCCAGCCTGGCTCCTGTCGGCACCTGGCAGCAGCTCGGCCCGTCGCAGGCGGAGTACCCGTTCTCGCCGTTGCGCAACGCCGGAAACTACGTGCCCAACAAGTACATCGCCGGCGGCCGCACCACCTCCGTCGCGATCAACAACACCTGTACCGTCGCGTCGTGCCGCCTCTACGCGACACCGGCCGGCGGAGGTGTCTGGCGCACCGACAACGCGCTCGCCACGACGCCGAGCTGGACCTACCTCGGCGGACCCCTCGGCATCAACGCGGCCGGCACCGTGTCCATCGACCCCAACGACGCGACCGGCAACACCGTCTACGTCGGCACCGGTGAGCCCAACGTCTGCGCGAGCGGTTGTGTCGCCGGCGTCGGGCTCTACAAGTCCATCGACGGCGGCGACACCTGGACCGGCCCGCTCGGCGGGGCGGC
>JAVEDG010000267.1 GCA_030841245.1 Actinomycetota bacterium | reverse complement strand
GTGACTCTGGCGTCGCCCATCGGCGTCGCAACGACGACGGAAGAAGGGTCAGAAGAGCGCGCGGTCGTCACCGGGACCAGGACTCTCCTCGACCGGCAGCGGCTCGACCAGGGCAGGGCTGTTGTTGCGCACGTTGCCGACGGCCTTCGAGACCGGGTACGCCGTCAGCAGCCCCGGCGCTGCAGGCACGAGCAGCTCGCGCAGCGCCTGCGGGTCGTCCAGCTGGGGGTCCAGCCAGGTGCCGTACCGCTCGCGCTCCACGAGCAGCGGCATCCGGTCGTGGATGCGGCCGAGCTCGTCGGTCGCACTGGTCGTCAGGACCGTGCAGGTCCACAGCCAGCGGTCCGGATCGTCGTCATCCTTGGCCGGGTCCCGCCACAGCTCGTAGAGCCCGGCCATCGCGAGCACCCCGCTGTCGGCCGGCCTGATGAAGAACGGCTGCTTCTTGCCGCGCTCCTCGCCGTACCACTCGAAGTACCCGTCAGCCGGTAGCAGCGCACGACGCTTCGCGAACGCCCGGCGGAACGCGGGCTTGTCGGCGACCGTCTCCATCCGGGCGTTGATCATGCGGCTGCCGATGCCCGGGTCCTTGGCCCACGAGGGGACCAGCCCCCAGCGCACGGGCCGGAGCGACCTGACCGGCGCGGCGTCGGGTTCCTCGCGCGGCACGCGCTCCACGACGGCGTAGACGGTGTCCGTGGGCGCGACGTTGTAGCTGGGCGGGAGCGAGGGCTCGGGCGTGTCGGCGAGCTCGAACTCCTCGACCAGGTCCTCAGGCCGCCGGCTTGCGGCATAACGTCCGCACATACCGGCCAGCCTGCCAGAGGCCACCCACTGCCACTGGCGGCCCGCACCGGGAGTTTCTCGCCATGGTGCGGGGGCAAGTTGCCGACATGACCCTGGCACGCCGTCTGGCCCGCCCGCTGCTCGCCTCGATCTTCATCTCCGGCGGCATCGACGCCCTGCGCAACCCCGCGTCCAAGGTCCCGGCAGCCGAGGACGTCGCCCCGTCGATCGCGGCCAGGCTGCCTTACCTGCCCGAGGACCCTGAGGCGCTGGTGAAGATCAACGCAGCCGTCCAGGTGGGTGCCGGGGTGCTGCTGGCGCTGGGCCGCTTCCCCCGGTCGGCCTCGACGCTGCTGGCGGCGAGTCTGATCCCGACCACGGCCGCCGGCCACCGCTTCTGGGAGGAGGACGACCCGGCGCGGCGCAGCCAGCAGCAGATCCATTTCTTCAAGAACGCCGGCCTGCTCGGCGGCCTCATCCTCGCCGCGGTCGACACCGAGGGCCGCCCGGGGCTGGCCTGGCGGGCTCGCCACGCCTCTCACCATGTCGCCGCCGGTGGCCGACGCGCTCGTCGTACCGCCCGGCTGGAGGCAAGGCTCGCCGCGCGTACGGCGCGGGCCAAGCTCCCCGGGTGAGCAGCCTCGTCGGCTGAGCGGATGGTCCCGGCGCAGCCGCTACTACGCTCGCGCCATGACACCGCTGTGGCCGGCGCCGGTCGCCGAGGTGCCGGTGGTGGCCACAGTGCGCGTCCCCGGGTCCAAGTCCGTCACCAACCGCGCGCTCGTGCTCGCCGCGCTCGCTGCCGCACCGACCACGCTGGTCTCCGCGCTGCGCAGCCGCGACACCGAGCTCATGGCGGGCGGGCTCGCGGCCCTCGGCACCTCGGTCGAGGACCGGGACGGCGCCTGGCAGGTGGAGCCTCGGCGGCTGTGCGGTCCGGCCGAGGTCGACGTGGGCAACGCGGGGACCGTGATGCGGTTCCTGCTCCCGGTGGCCGCTCTCGCGCACGGTGACGTGTCCCTGGACGGGGACCCGCGCAGCCACCAGCGGCCCATCGGCTCGCTCGTGGACTGTCTTCGGCACCTGGGCGCCGACATCTCTGGGGACCGGGCGCTGCCGTTGACCGTGCACGGACGGGGCTGGCTGCTCGGCGGGGCCGTCACCGTGGACGCCGCCATGTCCTCGCAGTTCGTCAGCGCGCTGCTGCTCGCCGCGCCGAGGTTCGCCGACGCGACCGAGATCCGCCACGTCGGCGGCCCGGTCCCCTCGGTCCCGCACATCGACCTGACGGTGTCGATGCTGCGGTCGGCCGGCGCCATCGTCGAGCACGTCGACACCATGACCTGGCGGGTGGAGCCCGGTCCGCTGCACCTCGGCCGGCTGGTCGTCGAGCCGGACCTCTCCAACGCCGCGCCGTTCCTGGCCGCGGCAGTGGTGACGGCGGGAACCGTCACCGTGCCCGGCTGGCCGATGCGCACCAACCAGCCGGGCGACGCCGTGCGGGCACTGCTCGAGCAGCTCGGAGCCACCTGCGTGCTCGACGAGCACGGCCTGACCGTGACCGGGCCCGGCCGGCTGCGCGGCGTCGACGTCGACCTGTCGAGGGTGGGAGAGCTGGCGCCCGTGCTGGCCGCGGTGTGCGCCCTGGCGGAGGGCCCGTCCCGGCTTCGCGGGATCGCGCACCTGCGCCATCACGAGACCGACCGGCTGGCGGCCCTCGAGCACGAGCTGCGCGGGCTCGGTGCCGACGTCAGCCAGCACGACGACGGCATCTCGGTGCGGCCGCACCAGCTGCACGGCGGGGTTTTCGCGACCTATGACGACCACCGCCTCGCAACGGCCGCCGCGGTGATAGGTCTCCGCGTGCCCGGGGTGGAGGTCGAGAACGTCGCCACGACCGGAAAGACGCTGCCCGGGTTCACCGAGCTCTGGTCGGCGATGTTGACGTGAGCTCCCGACGCGACCTCGACGAGGACGACGTCCGGGTGCGTCCGTCCCGAGGCACCCGGCCCCGTACGAAGGAGCGGCCGCGTCACCAGGACGCCACTCCTGGCGTGGTCGTCGCCGTCGACCGGGGACGCTTCACGTGCCGGGTCGTCTCGGCGGAGCCGGTGGAGGTCGTCGCCATGAAGGCGCGCGAGCTGGGCCGCGGAAGCATCGTGGTCGGTGACCGGGTGGCGCTGGTGGGCGACGCGTCCGGGCGGTCGGACACGCTCGCCCGGATCGTCCGCGTCGAGCCACGTCGCTCGGTCCTGCGACGCACCGCTGACGACACCGACCCGGTCGAGCGGGTGATCGTCGCGAACGCCGACCAGCTCGTGGTGGTCAGCGCCCTCGCGGACCCGGAGCCGCGCACCCGGCTGATCGACCGCTGCCTGGTGGCGGCGTACGACGCCGGGCTGCGGCCGCTGCTGTGCCTCACCAAGGCCGACCTGACCGGGCCCGAGGAGCTGCTGCACACCTATCGGGGGCTGGACGTCGCCCACGTCGTCGTACGCCGCGGCGGGTCGCTGGACGAGCTTCGCGAGCGGCTGGCCGACCAGGTCAGTGTGCTGGTCGGCCATTCCGGAGTGGGCAAGTCCACTCTCGTCAACGCGCTCGTACCCGGCGCGGACCGGGTGACCGGGCAGGTGAACGCCGTCACCGGGCGAGGCAGGCACGTGTCCTCCAGCGCAGTGGCCCTCGAGCTGCCCGGCGGCGGTTGGGTCATCGACACCCCGGGAGTGCGCAGCTTCGGGCTCGCGCACGTCGATCTCGACCGGGTGATCCGCGCGTTCCCGGACCTGGAGGCGGGGACCGCCGACTGCCCACGGTCCTGCACCCACGACGAGCCCGAGTGCGCACTCGACGACTGGGTCGCGAGCGGGCACAGTGACCCGGACAGGCTGTCCTCTTTCCGTCGGCTGCTGCGCAGCCGCGACGAGCCGGAGGACACGGAGGGGCGCTGAGCGGCCCTGACCCGCCGGTCAGCGACAGGCGCTCGACGAGATGGTGCAGGCCCAGACCGCCTTGGACCCGCGGTGCCCGGCGACCACCACGGTGCCGGCCGCCGTGAGCGACGCGACCACCGAGAGCAGTGCGACGGCTGTGACGGCGACGCCGGTCTGGCCACGTCGGTGCATCCAGACCAGCAGGACGCCCAGCACCCACATCGCCAGCGTGGGCCACAGCACGAGCTGGGCGATGTGCTGGTGGGCCGCGATCATGCGAGCGACCGGGCCGGAGGCGTTGAGGCGGTTCTTGAGGTTCTTGCCGCTGGCGGTCGCGACCGGAACGGCCACCAGGCCCGCCGTCGCGATCAGCAGGACGGCCCAGCCGAAGCGCTCCCGCCAGGGTGGGTGCACGGCCATGGCGATGATGCCGATCGCGGCGAGAGGCACCAGCACCACGACGACGTGCACGACGAGTGCGTGCACGGGCAGACCCAGGATGGTGTCGAACATGGCCGTTCGGCGCGTGCCCCGTCGCGCCACCCTTTCCCTTGGCCGGGGGCCGGACTGCATCGCAGCGCCTTTCGCAACAGGCGCTGCCAGATGACTACGCGAACGATGATCGCCTGGTTCGACCGGTCAGACGTCGACGGTCCCCCCGACGCGCCAGTACATGCCGCTGTCGCGGGTGAGGAAGCCCTCGTCGACGAGGTACCTGCGTAACGCCGCGTAGTCGTGATGGAACGCCTTGAGCAGCGAGTTGACCTCACGCTCGTCGTAGCGCCTGCCGGGCTCGAACACCATGGCGATCTGGTCGAGCACGACGAGCCGCTTCCCGCGGG
>JAVEDG010000042.1 GCA_030841245.1 Actinomycetota bacterium | reverse complement strand
GATCCATCGCCCTGATCTGACCGCAACCTCCCCGGACGGTGTGACGAACTACGACTGGTCCGGCTGGGAGGCCACCCTGCCGATCTCGCAGCTGCAGCACGCGGGCGGGTTCCGGCCGGGCAGCTGGCGGTTGCGCATCGAGGTCCGGGCGTCGGGAGTCAAACGGCGCCGCTGGGTGACCCGGACCGGACACGGCCGGTCGCGCAGTCCGGCGATCCTGGTCCTCGGCTCGACCCGGATCACGCCTACCACGCCGGCCGGCGACTTCGCCGTGGTCGTGTCCACCCAGCACGCCCAGGTGGAACGGGCCCACGTGGAGGACGACGTGCTGGAGCTCAGTGGCACCCTCCACGGACGTGGCTTCGACCCGGTCACGGCGACCCTGCGCGTTGCGCGCCTGGACGGCACGGCATTCTTCCTCGCCCCGGTCAGTGCGGACGTGCCGGACGCGGATGGAGACCGGACCTTCCTGACCCGCATCGACCTCCGTCAGGTCCGGGCCTACGCATCCGGGAAGCACACTGCACAGCGTCAGATGGAGGACAGGTTCGACGGCGCCCTGTGGGAACCGACCCTGTTGCCCGACAGCAGCGACGCGCGCGTGCACCTGGTGGCCGCGACGGACCTGCCGCAGCCCCGCAGCCGGAAGTCGGAGTCCGAGGTCGCCGTCCAGGTGAGCCGGATCGGGCGTTTGCAGATCGTCGAACGCACGGTCCGTCCGGAGATCGACGAGATCAACGGGGAGCCGCCGGGTCCGATGGAGTTCCGGGGGCGCTGGTGCGCTCCGGCCGAGCGGCCGCTCGACCTCGTCCTGCGAGCCTCGGGCCGCGTGGTGTCCGTCGGGGTGCCTCTGGCCTACGAGCAGGGACGGTTCGCCGTCAAGATGGATCCCGAAGCACTGCCCACCATCGCAGGCGACGTACCCATCTCGACGGGCCTGTGGAAGTTCTACCTCCGCGCTGGTGCTGACGGAGAGCTGCTGCGAGTCAGGGTGGCACCTGAGGCGTTGCAGCAGCTGCCTCGCCGGTCTCCCGATGGCACCCGCGCGATGAGCCTGTTCGCCAACGAGACCGGCAACCTGTCGTTCAACGTACGTGCCCCGGTGTCCCAGGCGGACCTCTCCCGTGCCGGCCAGAAGCGGCTGCGTGCCGAGGTGTACGCGCCGGCCAGGCAACAGCACGTTCTCGACCAGGTGCTCGTCGACGGCTATGCCAACGGCCGGTACGGCGACGATGTGCGAGAGATCGTCGAGGGTCTGACGTCGCGTGCTGCCGGTGCGGAGATCGTCTGGACGACGGACGACGGGCTGACGCCGCGGCCCGACGGCTTGCGCTGCGTCACTCGCTACAGCAGGGAGTGGCACGAGGCCATGGCGAGGTCTCGCCATGTCGTGACGACCGACCGGCTCGGGCTCGGCGACCTGGAGGGCAGGGACGACCAAACGGTGCTGCAGGTCTGGCACGGTGTTCCGGCGCGCCCGTTCGGCCTTCGCGACGAGATGATCGAGACCCGGCACGGCAGGGCGGACCTGCGTCGGGAGACCGCGCGCTGGGACATGGTGGCGTCGACCGGCCCTGCTCACAGCAAGGTCCTACGGGATGCCTTCGGCGTCGACAACGCCATAGAGACCGGCCTGCCTCGGCACGACCTGCTCGTCGACCCGGAGCGCGCGGAGGAGCGGGCTCGGCGTGCTGCGCAGACGCGGGCCCGGCTGGGTCTGTCACCAGATGCCCGGGTGGTCCTCTGGGCGCCGACGCACCTGTTGCAGCAGGCGCGGCCCGGCCGTTACCTGCTTGAGTGGCCGATGGACCCGGCCTCACTTGACGACGCTCTCGGCGATGACCACGTGCTGGTGGTCCGACGGCACCCGAAGACATCCCGCCTGCGGGTGGCGGAGGCCGAGACGGCGGACTCCGAGGTCCAGGAGGGCGACGTCGCGATGCGCGTCAACCGCGTCATGGACGCCTCCCTGCTGCCGGATGTGCGCGACCTGCTCCTCTGCGCAGACGTGCTGGTCACCGACCGCTCGTCGTTGCTCGTCGACCGCGCACTCATCGGGAAGCCGTCGGTCTTCTTCCTGCCCGGGCACGCCGCGGAGGACGGACACATTCCGATCTCGGCACTGCCCGGACGGGTCGTGACCGAGGCGGCCGCGCTGGTAGAGGCGATCCACGCTGCCACGGACGAGGAACCCGCGCACGCCGAGGCGCGCGAGAGCCTGCTCGAGACATGGGTGCCCCGGCGCGACGGTCGGGCCACCGAACGGGTCCTCGACGCGCTCCTCCAACCGGACCCCCCCGGAACGACCCACGGTGCCGGTGGCACGACCGGGCCCTCGACGACCACAGCCCTGGAGGTGTCGTGACCAGCGACCTGCCCGTCCACTCGACCGGCGCAGCGACCAAGCGCCTTGTCCTCGTCGCGGGTGTGGGCCGCAGTGGGACCAGCCTCTTCACGTCCATTCTCAACCTGGCCGGTTTCCATGTCCCCCAGCCCGAGGTCCAGGCGGACGCGACCAACCCGAAGGGCTTCGGCGAGCCGCAGTGGGTCGTCGACTTCCACGGCCGCCAGCTGCGGTCCCGCCGGGTGTCCATCTGGGACTCACGCCCGGCCGCCTTCGACCTGACGGCAGAAGCCGCCGCGGACCCGGCCACGGTCGCCGAGCTGCAACGCTGGCTCGAGGTGCAGTTCGTCGGTCGCGAGGCCGTCGTCGTCAAGGACCCCCGGCTCGGCTGGTTCCTACCGCTCTGGGAGAAGGCGGCGGACGGGATCGGCGTCGATGTCTCCGTGGCCTCCTTGCTGAGACACCCGGCGGAGGCGGTCAGCAGCGCGCTCAAGTGGTACGGCGACTGGCAGACACCAGCGAGCCGGACGGTCTCCTGGATCAACATCATGCTCGAGGTCGAGCGGGTCACCCGTGGTCGTCCCCGCGTCTTCGTCCGCTACGACGACCTCCTCTCGGACTGGTCGGCGCAGATGTCGCGTACCGCAGCGGCCCTTGACCTGCCTTCGCTGGCCTCGCTCGACCCGGCAGTCGTCACGGCGATCGACACCCTGGTCGACCCCACGCTGCACCGGCAGAAGGTCACGCTCTCCGATGTCGGCGTGCCTTCGGCCTTGGAGGTCATGACCGAGGAGCTGTGGCAGGAGCTGGTCGGCCTGTCGCGACCAGGCGGCGACGACGCCGCCAGCTCGGTGCGTCTCGACGAGGCTCGCGAGCGATACCGGAGCTTCTACGCCGACGTCGAGGCGATCGCTCAGTCCTCGCTGCACGCTCTGCGCCCCGTCGGAGCCAAGGCTGGGCGCAAGCCCAGCGACCGGCCCGGCGCGAAGGCGGCCGCGGACAAGTCGACGCACGGTGGTGGCGCCGACTCCGCCATCCGCTTCGTCGAGCGCTACTTCCCTCGTAGCCTGCTGCGGAAGGTGTCGCCGGTCTGGCGGGCCCGCCTGGTCCGGATGGCCAACCGTGCGGGGCGGCTGGTCACTCGACCATAGTGCTGCGACCGGAGACGGCGTCGCGGGCCCGTGCCGGCCACACCGCCCGTACGACACGTTCGGCGGCGCGGCCGTCCTCCAGGGCGCAGAACTTGGCCCGGAACCTCTGCCGGAGGGCCGTGTTCGCCGCACTGGCCTGATCGCCGGCGCGCAGCAGGTCGGTCAGACCTTCTTGAGTCGCACTGACAGCCCCGGGCGGCTCGGCCATCAGGTCGAAGTAGGTGCCACGCTCGGATCGGTACGTGCTCCAGTCCGGCGCGTACACCACGATCGGCCGGTCGAGCACGGCGTAGTCGAACATGAGTGACGAGTAGTCCGTCACGAGGACGTCCGAGGCGATGGACAAATCCTCGATCGAAGGGTAGGACGACACGTCGCGGACGTTGCCGCTGTCCGGCGCGACGCCGCCCGGGGCGTAGAAGTAGTGCTGTCGGACCAGGATCACGTGGCTCGGGCCGAGCGACTCAGCCAGCGCCTCGACGTCCAGCAGCGGGACGTACTCCTTGACGTACTCCCGGTGCGTCGGCGCGTAGATCACAGCTGTCTGTTCCGACTCGATCCCGAGCTCGGCGCGCACCCGTTCGCGGTGCTGCGCGGTGTGGTTGACGAGCACGTCGTTGCGCGGATAGCCGGTCTCGATGCTCCGGTACGTGCCGCTGGGGTAGACACGCTCCCAGATCTCGGTCGAGAACTCGTTGGCGGAGACGCTGATGTCCCAGCGCGCGACCCGGGACATCAGACGGTGCAGGTTGATGCCGAGGCTGCTGTGCTTCGCCTGCGCCAGGTCGAGCCCCATCGTCTTCAACGGTGTGCCGTGGTGGGTCTGCAGGTGCAGCTGTCCGGGTCGCTTCACGATGTCGTTGGCGAAGTTGACGTTGTTCACGAAGAACGTCGCCCGCGCCATCAGCCGGTAGTAGGCGGCAGTGCCCAGGACGACGTGGTCGGCCCCGGGTGGTACCGCGGCCTCCGACCCGGGCTTGACGACCCAGACGCCGCGCACCTCCGGCACCAGCTCGCGCGACTTCTCATAGATCGCTCGCGGGTTGCACGAACAGGCACCGCCCCAGTAGGCCATGTACACCGCCAGATCGCCGACCAGCGGCCGACGGCGCTGCCACGCGTACCACGCGCTGAGACCGCGGGACCGCAACGCCGCCCGGCTCCTGGGCAGCTCACGCATCTTCCGGCGAGCTCTCCCGATCTTCGCGCGCAGCCCGGACGAGCGGGTCCGGTGGCGCCGCGTCAGCCCGGTGTAGACGTCGTACCGGTTCGCCGCGATCGCATCGAGCTCGGCGCGCGCCACCCTTCCGCGAGGTCGCTGCGGGCCTCCGCCGTGCGTCGCCACGCTGGCGGACATCAGCTGGAAGAACTCGCGGCGGCGTCGGGCGGGAACCAGGGCGAGCAACGACCGCTGGTGGGCGAGCATCGACTTCGCCAGCTGTAAACTCGGTTGGTCGGCCTCCGGATCCAGCGCAACCGCGCTTGCCGGCGAGGCGGACGGGACCGCGCCAGTCGCGGCGTCCGCCAGCTCGGCGAACGCCGCGTCGTAGGCCGCGAAGACGTCGAAGGGGTCGTCCTGCTCCCACTGATGCACGACTGCGGCCGGCAGGTCGCGGTGGGCGACCACGGGCTGGGGGACGGCGACGACCGTGGTTGCACGCGCGAGGATGGC
>JAVEDG010000011.1 GCA_030841245.1 Actinomycetota bacterium | reverse complement strand
TCTTCGTGTTCTTCGAGGTCGTGCTCGTGCCGATGTGGTTCGTCATCGCGCAGTGGGGCGGTGAGGGGCGCGTCGGGGCCGCGAACAAGTTCATCCTGTTCACCCTGCTCGGCAGCGCCGTGATGCTGCTCGGGATCCTGCTCGTCCGGGCCAAGACCGGGACGTTCGACATCGTCACTTTGACCGACCGGGCCGGTGCCGGCATCTCCCATCCGGTGCAGGTCCTCGCGTTCCTCGCTCTCGTGCTCGGGCTCGCCGTCAAGACGCCGATGTGGCCGTTGCACTCGTGGCTGCCAGACGCGCACACGGCCGCCCCGACCGTGGGGTCCGTGCTGCTCGCCGGGGTCCTGCTGAAGATGGGCACCTACGGCATCATCCGCATCGCCGTGCCCATCGTGCCCGAAGGGGCACAAGTGCTGGCGCCCTACCTGGGTGCCTTCGCCGTGGTCGGCATCCTCTACGGCTCGCTGGCCTGTCTGGTGCAGCGCGACCTCAAGCGGCTGATCGCGTTCTCCAGCGTCGGCCACATGGGCTTCGTCCTGCTGGGCATCGCGACCCTCACCCCCGTGGGGCTCAACGGCGCGCTGTTCGCCAACATCGCGCACGGCCTGATCACCGGGCTGCTCTTCTTCCTCGTCGGCGCGGTGAAGGACCGGCACCACACGAGCGACCTCGCGGAGCTGGGAGGTGGGCTCTACGAACGCGCGCCGCGGCTCGGCGGCCTGCTGGCCTTCGCGGCAGTGGCCAGCCTCGGGCTGCCCGGCCTGGCCGGCTTCTGGGGCGAGATGCTGGCGTTGTTCGGGGCGTTCGACCCGGCGACCGGGCTGAACCGGCCCTACTACCTGGTCCTCATGGCGCTGGCCGGTCTCGGCCTGGTGCTGACGACGACGTACTTCGTCACCCTGCTCCGTCGCGTCGTGCAGGGCAGCACGCTGCCGCGCTGGCGCGGCGACGTGCTGCTCGGGGACGCCACCCCCGCCGAACTGACCGTGTGGGCGCCGGTGGTCGCTTTCGTCGGGCTGCTCGGGCTGTGGCCCGGGCTGCTGCTCGACGTGACCGACCCGGTCGTGCGGACGCTGACGGGCGGCTGAGATGACGATCCAGTCGGTCGACTACCTCGCGATCGCGCCCCCGCTCGCCGTCGCGGTGCTGGCGATCCTGGTGTTGCTGCTGGACGCCTTCCTCCCGGCCCGGCGGCGGGCGCTGGTGGGTCTGCTGAGCACGTTCGGCCTCGTCGCGGCGGCGCTGCCGCTGCTCTGGCTGGGCGGCGACCACCGGCGTACGTTCTGCGTCCCTGCCACGGGCCAGCTGGCGCGCTCGTGCTCGTACGTCGTCGACGACTTCACCGTCGTGTTCCAGTCCGTGGTCCTGGGCGGTGCGGTCGTGGTGATGCTGCTCTCGCTCGACACGTTGCGCGACTCGAGGCTGCCCTCGGGGGAGTACTGCTTCCTGCTGCTGTCCTCGGTCGCCGGGGCGCTGACGCTGGCCGCGGGACGCGACGTGGTCATCCTGGTCGTCGCTCTCGAGGTGGTGTCGCTCCCCGCGTTCGCGCTGGTGGGATTGCGCCGGTACGACGGGAGGTCCAGTGAGGCCGCGCTCAAGCTGTTCCTCGTCTCGGTGGTGTCGACCGCCGTGATGCTCTTCGGGCTGAGCCTGGTCTACGGCGTCACCGGCCAGGTCCACCTGAGCCGGATCGCGGCCGTCCTGCGCGCCAACCCGGACCTGCCGCGGCCGGTCCTGGTGGTGGCGGTGACCCTGGCCATCGCCGGCTTCGGGTTCAAGGTGGCCGCGGTGCCGTTCCACTTCTGGGCGCCCGACACCTATGAGGGCGCACCGGTGCCGGTCGCGGCGTACCTCTCCGTCGTGTCGAAGGCGGCGGGCTTCGCGGGGCTGGCCCTGCTGCTCACCCGCGGCTTCCCGTCGTACGCCGACGTGTGGGCACCGGCGATGGCGGTGCTGGCGGCCCTGACCATGACCTTGGGCAACCTGGTGGCACTACGCCAGTCCAACGCGGTGCGCCTGCTCGCGTGGTCCTCGATCGCGCAGTCCGGCTACATGCTCGTCCCGCTGGGTGCCGCTGGGAAGGGCGCCATCGACTCGGTGCTCCCGGCCACGGTCGCCTACGTCCTGGCCTACGCGGTGATGAACCTCGGCGCCTTCTCGGTCGTGACCCTGGTCGGCCGGAGGCGGCCGGACAACCTGCTGTCCGACTACGCCGGGCTCGGTCGGGCCGAGCCGCTGCCCGCGTTCGCGCTGGCCTTCGCGCTCGCCTGCCTGGCCGGCTTGCCGCCGGGCCTGCTGGGGCTGTTCGCGAAGGTGGTCGTGTTCCAGGCGCCGGTCGAGCAGGGCACCGGATGGCTCGCGGTCGTGATGGCGATCAACGTCGTCATCGGCCTCTACTACTACCTGGCCTGGGCGGCCCGGCTGTACGCGCGGCCGGGGAGTGCGCCGGACCCGGCCCGGACCTACCGCGTCTCGTGGTCGGACGGCCTGGCACTGGGTATCTCCCTCGGTGCGGCGCTGTGGTTCTCCGTGCTGCCGAGGCTCATCCTGGAGGCGCTGGGCTGAGGGGAACGGCGGGCCAGGCGGACGCGTTCCACCTCCAGACGTCGAACCGACGTCGACGTTGAACCGAAGTCGGAGGAGATCCGTGCACAGCCACCGGAACGGCCTCAAGACGGCCGCCCTGATCGGCCTGATGAGCGGGCTGATCCTGGTCGTCGGGTACTGGTTCGGGGGCTCGACCGGCCTCACGATCGCAGTGCTCGTGGCGCTGGCCGTCAACGGGATCTCCTACTGGAGCAGCGACCGGCTCGCGCTGCGATCGATGCGAGCCCGGCCGGTCAGCGAGGCCGATCAGCCCGCCATGCACCGGATCGTCCGGGAGCTCTCGACTGCCGCCCGCCAGCCGATGCCGCGGCTCTACGTCTCGCCGACCATGGCGCCCAACGCCTTCGCCACCGGCCGCAGCCCGCGTCACGCCGCGGTCTGCTGCACAGAGGGCATCCTGGGCATCCTGGACGAGCGCGAGCTGCGCGGGGTGCTCGGCCACGAGCTCTCCCACGTCTACAACCGCGACATCCTGATCTCGTCGGTGGCGGCTGGGCTGGCCAGTGTGATCATGTACCTGACCTACCTGGCCTGGTTCCTCCCGATCGGGCGTGGGGACGACGACGACGGTCCCGGTCCGCTGGGGTTCCTGTTGCTCATCGTGGTCGGGCCGATCGCGGCGGGCGTGATCCAGATGGCGATCAGCCGGTCGCGGGAGTACCAGGCAGACGCCTCGGGAGCCGCGGTGACCGGCGACCCGCTCGCCCTGGCCAGCGCCCTGCGCAAGCTCGAGGCGGGCACCCGGGCACTGCCGCTGCCGCCGGAGCCCGGGCTGCAGACAACCAGCTCGATGATGATCGCCAACCCGTTCCGCCGGGAGGGCGTGGCCAACTGGTTCTCCACCCACCCGCCGATGGCCGAGCGGGTCGCCCGGCTGGAGGCCATGGCCGGCTACCGCCGCTGACGGCCGGAGTTCCACGGCATCGACTGGCGAGTTGTGGCCGGCCTCCGGCCGGCGGAACCGACCAGAACTCGCCACTCGACGTGGGGGATCCGTCCTACGATCGATCGGCATGAGCAGCACTGCCATTTCCGTGCAAGACGTCCTAGCCCGCCTGCGCGGGATCGACGGCGACCTGCCCGCGCGCGACGGGGCGGCGGTCTTCAACCACATGTACCTCACCGTCACCGAGCGGGTTGCCGACGGGCTCGAGGCGCGGGAGGTCTTCCGTGACCCGGCGTTCATGGAGGCGCTGGACGTGACCTTCGCGGGACTGTGGCTGGAGGCGTTCGACGCGTCGGCGGATGCCGTCCCGAAGGCGTGGGCACCCCTGTTCGAGCACCGTCGCAGCAGCGGGCTGCTGCCCATCCAGTTCGCGCTGGCGGGGATGAACGCCCACATCGCCCACGACCTCCCCGTCGCCGTCGTCCGCACCTGCGAGCAGCGGGGCACCGCGCCGGAGGAACCTTCGGTCCGAGCGGACTACGAGGCGGTCAACCGGATGTTGGCGGCCTGCGAGTCCGAGGTCCGACGTTCGTTCCTGTCCGAGGTCGAGCGGGCGGCGGACGACCGCGTCGGCCCCCTGGTCCACCTGGTCAGCTCGTGGAGCATCGACAATGCGCGCGAGGTGGCCTGGGTGAACGCCGAGGCGCTGTGGGCGGTGCGCCGGTTGGGCTCGTTGGCCGAGCGCTACCGCGACGCGCTGGCGGGCACGGTCGGCATGGAGTGCCGGTGCCTGCTCACTCCGGTGCTGCGGTGACCGGCGTCGCTCCTCCGGCTCAACCGGTTGCTCCGGCTCCACTGCTCGGGCTCAACGGCTTGCCGCAGCCCCTCGAGCCTCAGCGGTAGTTGACGAACTGCACAGCGAAGTCGAGGGCGGCGCCCTTGACCAGGGCCTGCACCGCCTGCAGGTCGTCACGGGACTTCGAGGTCACCCGCAGCTCGTCACCCTGGATCTGCGCCTTGACCGACTTGGGGCCCTCGTCGCGGATCAGCTTGGAGACCTTCTTGGCGTTGTCGCTGGAGATGCCCTGCTCGATGTCGCAGACCAGGTAGTACTCCTTGCCGGACAGCGTCGGCTCGCCCTTCTTCAGAGCCTTCAGCGAGATCCCGCGCTTGACCAGCTTGGTCTCGAACACGTCGAGGATCGCCTTGACCCGGTCCTCGCTGTTGGCCTCCATTCGCACGGAGTCGCCGGACCACTTGATCGAGGCCCCCACGTTCTTGAAGTCGAAGCGCTGGGAGATCTCTTTCGCCGTCTGGTTCAGCGCGTTGTCGACCTCCTGGTGGTCGACCTTGCTCACGATGTCGAACGAGGAGTCAGCCATGGCGAAACGCTATCCGACACGCGGCACCTCGACGGCTGTGGGCCGGTGATCCGCCTGGCCAGGTTCTGCATGATCAACGGTGGGGGATGGTCAGATCAGGCGGCGGTCGCTGGCCCAGCGGGTCAGCTCGTGGCGGTTGGACAGCTGCAGCTTGCGAAGCACGGCGGACACATGGGTCTCGACGGTCTTCACCGAGATGAACAGCTCCTTGCCCACCTCCTTGTAGGTGTAGCCGCGAGCGATCAGCCGCAGCACCTCCCGCTCGCGCTGGCTGATTCGGTCGAGGTCCTCGTCCACCAGGGCGATGTCCGTCGTCGCGGCGAAGGCGTCGAGCACGAAGCCGGCCAGCCGTGGCGAGAACACGGCGTCTCCGTCGGCCACCCGCCGCACGGCGAGCGCAAGGTCGCTGCCGGTGATGGACTTGGTGACGTAGCCGCGCGCGCCGGCGCGGATCACGCTGATCACGTCCTCGGGTGCGTCGGACACCGAGAG
>JAVEDG010000320.1 GCA_030841245.1 Actinomycetota bacterium | reverse complement strand
GCAATGCCCCGAGGACGAAGTCACGATCGGGGGTCAAGGTGTACAGACACGTGACGGTGCGCACCGGAGAACCGACCCCTGGCAGCAGCGACCGCACGAAGTCGTCGACGCGGGCCTGTGCCGCCAGGTCCGGCTCGAAGGACCGGCCCTCGGCGGTCGTGGCCGCTCCCCCGCAGTCCTGCGCGGCCTTGACCCACCGGCCGGTGCCGGCCTCGTCGTAGGTCGGGAAGCCGTAGAACGACGGGTCGTCCATCCAGATCCAGACCGGCACCCGGTCCGGCGCGAAGGCCTCCGGGTGCTCCGGCGCGAAGTAGGTGACCTGCTCACGCGTGACGGTGAGCGGCAGCGACGCGCCCAGGTGCGCGAGCAGCCGGTTGGTCCAGGCGTCGGCGGTCAGCACCACCGTGCTCGCGGTGTACGTCGTGCCGCCCGCCCGGACGCGGACGACGTCGCCCAGGTCGGTCAGGCCGGTCACCGGCGACGTGTCGACGATCCGCGCGCCCGCCGACCTGGCCAGGCGCTGCATCGCCGCGGTGCCTCGTGCCGCCGGGAGGATGGCGGTGTCAGCCTGGTGCAGCGCGACGGTGCCGTCCGGCGGCCGCATCGCCGGCCACCGACGGCTCACCTCCGGCGCCGACAGCTCGCTGAACGGCACGCCGCAGGCAGTCATGCTGGCCGTGTAGTCGAGCGCGGGGATGGCCGCGTCCGGAGGGAACAGGTCGAGCCCGCCGGTGACCGTGACCAGGCGCTCCCCCGCCGCGTCGGACAGCTGCGCCCAGTCGTCGAACGCCTCGCCGGCCAACCTGACGTAGCCGGGCGTGTGATAGCTGCGCCGCAGGATCCGGGAAGTGTCATGGGAGGCACCGCGGTTGTGGCCCAGCTCGAACTGCTCGAGCAGCACGACCGAGGCACCACGTCGGGACAGCTGCCACGCGGTGGCGCTGCCGAGTGCCCCCGCGCCGATGACGGCCACGTCCGCTGTGACCGCAGCGAGATCGGGTGCGCCTGTCACGGGAGCGTCTCGCCGAGCCGGGGCAGCAACCAGCGACGGATGTCGAGGCTGGCGTCCTCCATGGGGGCGAACCAGCCTTGCGTGTAGCCGCGCGAGGACACGCCGCGCTGCACCGACTCGCAGACCGCCCAGTCCTGCCGGTTGACGGTGTCCCAGAAGTCCGCTGCGTCGCTCGGGTCGAACGACTCCCGGGCCCGTTCCTCGGGGGCGAAGAGCAGGTCGCACACGATGCGGGTGCGACCGGCTGCGGTCGGCCACAGCGTGAAAGACGCCACGTGGTCGGCCGACAGGCTCAGCATCAGGTTGGGGTAGACCAGCTCGCCCTTGTGGCGCACCTGCTCCGCGGAGTCCAGGCCGGCGAACGGTGCCCGGTCCGACGTACCCGTCGAGGTGAACGTCCAGGCGCCCTCGCGATGCGGGATGCCGTTCTCCCAGTCGAGACCCGCGCCGCCGCGGCCGAAGGAGGGGACCAGCCGGACCAGCTCGGGGTGCACCCCGGCGCAGTGGTAGCACTCGTTGTAGTTCTCGAGCACGACCTTGTAGTTGGCCGCGACGTCGTAGACCAGCGACCGCCCCACCTCGAGCCGGTCGAGCGGGTAGTGCGCCAACCGCCCCGACACCGGACCCATCGACTTCGCAAGTGGTCGCTGCTCGTCGGGCGTCAGGTCGAGGAACAAGAACCCACCCCAGTGATCGACGCCGACCGCGTTGAGCCCAAAGGCTGTGGCGTCGAAGTCCTCGACATCGTCGGTGTGCGGCGCACGCATCAGCCGGCCGGCCAGGTCGTAGGTCCACGAGTGGTAGGGGCAGCGCAACGACCTCGCCGTACCCGGCTCCGGCGGCGCGGCCAGCGGGTCGGCGGGAACCACCTGCGAGCCCCGGTGACGGCAGACGTTGTAGAACGCGCGCAGCTCTCCGTCGTGGTCCCGGGTGACGAGGATGCTCTCGCCGGCGACGTCCACGACGGCCAGCCGTCCGCCCGGGTCGGCCGACGTCGCGTCCGGCACGAGTCCGTGGCTCGCAAGCCGGCCGGCGCAGAACCAGTCGCGGTAGAGCACCTGCTCGCGCTCGCGCTCCCAGTGCGCCGGGTCGACGTAGTAGCGCGCCGGGAGTGCGGCCTGCAGGGTCGCCACGGCTACCGCCGGGCCAGGTGGGCCGCCGCGACCAGCCCGCTGTGCCCGCCGTACACCTCGACGACGTCGTAGGCGTTCGTGTTGGCCACCGGTCTCCCGTCGGGATCATTCTTACTGACTGACGAGTCAGTATCGCACCAGGTCATGAGCTAGGGAAGGTCGGTGAGGAAGCAGGCGGCCTGGTGCTGCTCGCCGGGCTGCAGCACGGGCAGTGCCTCGCTGCGGCAGGCCGCGTCGATGCCGGCGGCTGCCGCCTCACCACCGGCCAGCGCCGGGCACCGCGGGTGGAACCGGCAGCCCTCGGGTACCCGCGTCGGGTCCGGGGGCTCGCCCTGGAGGACGATCGGCTCGAGGTGATGGGCCTCTGGCACGACGGACAGCAGCGCCTTGGTGTACGGGTGCTTGGGATCGGAGAGCACCTCCTCGGTCGTGCCGGTCTCGACGATCCGGCCGAGATACATGACCGCGATGCGGTCGGCGATGTTCCACGCCAGCCCCAGGTCGTGCGTCACGACGAGCACCGAGAGCCCGAGGCGGTCCCGCAGCTGCAGCAGCAGCGCGAGGATCTCGCCGCGCACGGACGCGTCGAGCGAGGACACCGGCTCGTCGGCCACCAGGACGCTGGGCTCGAGCACGAGGGCCCCGGCGATGACCACTCGCTGGCGCTGCCCGCCGGAGAGCTCGTGCGGGTAGCGCAGGAAGTAGCGTTCCGGCGGCCGCATCCCGGCCCGCGACAGTGCCTGCGCCACGAGCGCCTGCTCGTCTCCGCGCACCCGGTGCACGCGCAACCCCTCGGCGACGGCTTCGTAGACGGTGTGGCGCGGGTTGAGCGACCCGGTCGGGTCCTGCAGGATCAGCTGCACCTTGCGCCGGTACGCGCGCAGCGCCGACCCGCGGTAGGAGAGCGGGACACCCGAGTAGCGCACCTCCCCCGACGTCGGGCGCTCCAGGCCGAGGATGGTGCGGGCCAGCGTCGTCTTCCCGCAGCCGGACTCGCCGACGAGCGCGACGATCTGCCCCTGCCCGACGTCGAGGTCGACCCCGTCGACGGCGCGCGCGACCCGGCCGCTGCCGCGTCCACGACCTCGGAACAGCGTCGTCAGGTTGCGCACCTCCAGCGCCGGGACCTCGCCGCCCGGCGA
>JAVEDG010000389.1 GCA_030841245.1 Actinomycetota bacterium | reverse complement strand
GACGTCGCGGTGCACAACGCGCGGCCGGAGCACCTCGAGATAGCCCTGGACAAGCTGGCCACCTCGGGGGCCACCGTCACCGGTCTCGACGACGGTTTCCGCGTCGTCATGGACCGCCGGCCGAGCGCCGTCGACGCAGTGACGTTGCCCTACCCGGGTCTCGCGACGGACCTGCAGCCGCTGATGATGGCTCTCGACTCGGTGGCGGACGGGGCAGCGATGATCACCGAGAACATCTTCGAGGGCCGGTTCGTGTTCGCCAACGAGCTCGCGCGCCTCGGCGCTCACGTGCGCACCGACGGCCACCATGCGGTGGTCCGCGGAGTCCCGCGGCTCTCCGGTGCGCCGGTGCGGGCCAGCGACATCCGGGCGGGAGCGGCGCTGACGATCGCCGGCCTGGTGGCCGAGGGCATCACCTACGTCAGCGACGTGTTCCACGTCGACCGGGGCTACCCGGGCTTCGACCAGCAGCTGCGCGAGCTCGGCGCCGACGTCACACGAGTGCCCGAGCCCCCCGCAGACTTCCTGGGCTGACCAGCACGTCCGTGTTTCAGCGGGCCAGCAGCGCCCGCGCCGCGGACTCGTCGTCCGGGAAAACCATGAGGCGCGGGCCGTCGGACGTGGTGACCAGGGTCGCGCGGATCCCGGCTTCCTCCAGCCGTTGCCGGCTCATCTCACCCTCGACGAAGCTGCCGGGTGAGGCGATGGAGACCAGCAGGCCGTACTCGTCGGCCCGCCCCGCCCGTGGCCGTCGCTCGACGAGCGAGCGGCTCTGCCCGCTGAACGCCCAGCGGAGCAGCAGCACGAGCACCCCCACCGCGACCAGTGCCGTGATCATCGATCTCCAGGCGAGCACGCCTCAGTGTGGTCCGGGCGGGTTGGCTAGGCTCCCGCGGGTCCCCGCACTTCACCCGAGGAGCCGTCCGATGCCCACCAAGCTCGCCGTGATCGGCGCCGGACTCATGGGGTCCGGCATCGCGCAGGTCGCCTCCGTCGCCGGGTACGACGTGGTGCTTCGCGACGTCACCGCGGAGGCGCTCGACCGTGGTAGCTCGGCGATCAGGACCTCGCTCGACCGGTTCGTGGCCAAGGACAAGATCTCCCGGGAGGACGCGGACGCCTCGCTGGCCCGAGTGAGCACGACGACCGACCTGGACGCAGCCGCTGACGCGGACGTCGTCGTCGAAGCGGTGTTCGAGGCGCTGGACGTCAAGCACCAGGTCTTCCGCGAGCTCGACCGGATCGCGCCGGCCGGTGCGGTGCTCGCCACCAACACCAGCGCCATCCCGGTCACCCAGATCGCCGCCGTCACCGGTCGTCCCGAGTCGGTCGTCGGCACGCACTTCTTCTCTCCGGTGCCGATGATGGGCCTGTGCGAGCTGGTCCGCGGTTTCAAGACCAGTGACGAGACGCTGGCCGCGGCCCGGGCGTTCGCCGAGTCGGTCGGGAAGACGTGCGTCGTCGTCAACCGCGACGTGGCCGGGTTCATCACGACCCGGCTGATCTGCGCCCTGGCGATGGAGGCGGTCCGACTGCTCGAGTCCGGGGTGGCGAGCGCGGAGGACATCGACACGGCCTGCCGGCTCGGCTTTGGCCACCCGATGGGTCCGCTCGCGACCACCGACATGACCGGCATCGACATCCTGCGCAACGCGACGATGAACATCTACGCGGACACCGCGGACGAGAAGTTCTTCCCCCCGGAGACGCTCTCGCGGATGGTCTCTGCCGGCGACCTGGGCCGCAAGACCGGTCGCGGGTTCTACGACTACGGCCCCGGCTGAGCGGGCGCGCCGGCCGCTGTAGCCACATCAGTCACATCAGCCACAGCGTGGCGACCCCGTCCTGTCGCCGTCCCGGCGTACCGTCGTGATCCAACAGCAACCTTCGGGCGCTCTCGCGCGTCTATGGTGCAAGGAGAGTCGGGGGACAGGGGTGTGCCGATGGTCGTCAGCATCGCGCCGGGGTGCGAGGTGATCCTGACCGGCCGGATAGACGTCCACACGGTGGCGGAGGTCCGGTCGGCGCTGCACGCCGCCATCGACGCCGGCCACGGTGACCTGATGGTCGACGTCTCGGGGGTCGAGCTGGTCGATGCGACCGGGCTGGGGATGTTGGTGGGAGCGCACCGGCGGGCCGTGGCGCGGGACCGGCGGATGGTGCTGCGCGACCCGAGCCCCCGCCTGGCCCGGATCCTGCGCGCGACCCGGCTGCACCGCGTGCTGAGCATGGAGCCCGCCCGCGCCGGCTGAGGTTACCGGCCAGTAGACTGCGGTCCGTCGGCCGAACCGGAGGTCTCATGAGCGACGGGTCCGAGGGCGCGGGCACGCCGCACCGGGACCCCGCGTGGGTGATGCGCACCTATGCGGGCCACTCGTCCGCGGCCGCGTCCAACGACCTCTTCCGGCGCAACATGGCGAAGGGGCAAACCGGACTCTCGGTCGCCTTCGACCTGCCGACGCAGACCGGCTACGACCCCGACGACGAGCTGGCTCACGGCGAGGTCGGCAAGGTCGGCGTCCCGGTCAGCCATCTTGGCGACATGCGCGCCCTCTTCGACGGCATCCCGCCGTGGGAGACGAACACCTCGATGACGATCAACGCGACCGCGATGTGGCTGCTGGCGCTCTACCAAGTGGTGGCCGAGGAGCAGGCCGCGGCAGCCGGAGGCGAGCTCGACGAGCAGCTGCTGGCCGGCCTGACCGGCACGACGCAGAACGACATCATCAAGGAGTACCTCTCCCGGGGCACCTACGCCTTCCCCCCGGCCGCGTCGATGCGGCTGACCACCGACGTCATCGCCTACACCGTCGCGGCGGTGCCGAAGTGGAACCCGGTCAACATCTGCAGCTACCACCTGCAGGAGGCGGGAGCGACGCCGGTGCAGGAGCTGGCGTTCTCGCTCTGCACGGCCATGGCGGTGCTCGACTCGGTGCGAGAGTCCGGTCAGGTGCCGGAGCAGCACTTCGCCGAGGTCGTCGCGCGGATGTCCTTCTTCGTCAACGCGGGTGTGCGCTTCGTCGAGGAGCTGTGCAAGATGCGGGCCTTCGTGCGGCTCTGGGACGAGATCACCGCCGAGCGGTACGGCGTGGCCGACCCGAAGGCGCGCCGGTTCCGCTACGGCGTGCAGGTCAACTCGCTGGGTCTCACCGAGGCGCAGCCGGAGAACAACATCGGGCGGATCGTGCTCGAGATGCTGGCGGTGACTCTGTCCAAGGACGCCCGCGCCCGGGCCGTCCAGCTGCCCGCCTGGAACGAGGCGCTGGGACTGCCCCGGCCCTGGGACCAGCAGTGGTCGTTGCGGCTGCAGCAGGTCCTGGCCTACGAGTCCGACCTCCTGGAGCACGACGACCTCTTCGCCGGCTCGACGGTGATCGAGGCCAAGGTCGACGAGCTGTGCACCCAGGCTCGCGTCGAGATCGAGCGGGTGCTGGGGATGGGTGGCGCCGTGGCTGCCGTCGAGTCCGGATACCTCAAGTCGGCACTGGTCGCCTCGCACGCCCGGCGGCGGGCCCGGGTGGAGTCCGGCCAGGACGTCGTGGTCGGCGTCAACCGCTTCGTCGAGACCGAGCCCAACCCGTTGACGGCCGACCTCGACGCCGCGATCCAGACTGTCGACCACCGGGTGGAGGAGGCCGCCGTTGCAGCGGTCCGCGAGTGGCGGGCGGCCCGCGACCAGCACCTGGCGGACCTGGCGCTCGAACGGCTCCGGGCCGTAGCGCGCACCGAGGAGAACCTCATGCCGGCGACGCTGGACTGCGCGCGGGCCGGAGTGACCACCGGGGAGTGGGCCGGTGTCCTCCGTCAGGTGTTCGGCTCCTACCGGGCCCCGACCGGCGTCGGCGGCTCGGTCGGTGTGGTCGAGGCCGGTCCTGAGCTCGACGCGGTGCGGGCGGCGGTCCGGCGTACCGGGGAGGAGCTCGGGACCAGGCTGCGCCTGCTCGTGGCCAAGCCCGGTCTGGACGGCCACTCCAACGGCGCCGAGCAGATCGCCGTGCGCGCGCGCGACGCCGGGTTCGAGGTCGCCTACCAGGGCATCCGGCTCACGCCGGCCCAGATCGCGTCTGCTGCCGTCGAGGAGGGCGTGCACTGCGTGGGGCTCTCGATCCTGTCCGGTTCACACCGCGAGCTGGTGCCGGAGGTGCTCAGGCTGCTGCGGGACGCGGGGGTCGGGGACATCCCGGTCGTCGTCGGCGGGATCATCCCGGACGCGGACGCGCGCTTTCTGCGTGAGCAGGGCGTCGCCGCGGTGTTCACCCCCAAGGACTTCGGCATCACGGCCATCGTCGCGGCGCTGGTCGAGCAGATCCGCCGCGCCAACGGGCTCAACCCGCTCGAGGCCGCCCCGGCCTGACCGGCGAGGATGACCCGGTGGCGAGACGACCGGGGTTGCGCCGGGTAGCGGTGGACGTCCGGCCGTTGCGCCACCCGGACTTCCGGCGGCTCTTCATCGGGCAGGGCGTGTCGTTCGTGGGCTATCAGCTGACGGCGGTCGCCGTACCGGTCCAGATGTACGCCGTGACGCGCTCGTCCTTCTGGGTGGGCCTGATCGGGCTGGCCGCGCTGGTCCCCCTGGTCGTCTTCGGCCTGTACGGCGGCTCGGTGTCCGACGCCGTCGACCGTCGGCTGCTCTACATCGCCTCGTCCTGCCTGGTGTGGTCGGTGACCGGCCTGCTCCTCCTGCAGGCCCTCCTCTCGAGCGGCAACCGATGGGTGCTGCTGGCACTGGTCGCGGTGCAGTCGGTCGGCTTCGCGCTGTCCTCCCCGGTCCGGGGTGCGATCGTGCCGAGGCTGCTGGACCCGGAGCTCGTTCCCGCCGGGAACACGCTGAACTTCACGATGAGCAGCCTCGGTGCGGTGGCCGGGCCGCTGATCGCCGGCGTGGTGATCGCGAACTTCGACATCGCGTGGGCCTACGGCATCGACGCGTCCCTGTTCACCGTGGGCCTCTACGCCGCGCTCCGGCTGCCGTCCCTGCCGCCCCTGGGCGAGATCGTCCGTCCGGGGCTGCGCTCGGTGCTGGCGGGCTTGTCGTTCATTGCGAGCCGGCCGGTGTTGCTGCTGTCCTTCGCGATCGACATCGTCGCGATGGTGCTGGCCATGCCGCGGGCGCTGTTCCCGGAGGCGGCGGCGGCGAAGTTCGGCGGCGGCGGCGCCGTGGGCTGGCTGTTCGCGTCCATCGCGATCGGGTCGTTCCTCGGGGGCGTGTCGTCCGGCTGGATCGGCCGGGTCCGCCGTCAGGGGTTGGCGCTCGTGCTGGCAGTGGTCGCCTGGGGCGCTGCGGTGGCGCTCTCCGGCCTGGCCGGCTCGCTCTGGCTCGCGGTCGTGCTGCTGGCGCTCTCGGGAGCCGCCGACCTCGTCTCCGGCGTCTACCGACAGACGATCCTGCAGACCTACGCACCGGACGAGATGCGGGGGCGCATGCAGGGCGTGTTCATCGTGGTGGTGGCGGGAGGGCCGCGGCTCGGCGACCTCCGCGCCGGGGCGACCGCCGGCGCCTTCGGGTTGACCGCCTCGTGGGTCGGCGGCGGGGTGGCCTGCATCGTCGTCGCGCTCGCGCTCGCCGCCGCGGTGCCCACGCTCGTGCGCTACCGGGTCGACCGGGTCGCGGATTGACCGGGCTCACGATCGCTGGACGAAATCGGACGGACTGCCCCAGAACGGCTACTATCGAGCCCAGCAGGACGACGAGGGGCTCAGGGGTGATCGAGCACGGGGTTCGCGGCGGCCGGTTCCGTCGCCATCGGTTCGGGGTCGGCTACAGCGTGCGCCAGGTCGAGGCGTTCCTGTCCGACGTCGAGTCGGGCGCGGTGACGGCCAAGGACGTCGAGCGGGTGAGGTTCCGCTCGTCGATGATCGCCGGCGGCTACGACGAGCGCGAGGTCGACGACGCCCTGGACCGGATCGCCGCGGAGCTGCGCGCCGCGGGCCGGGCCGGGGACCCGGAGCCGCCGCGGCCGTGGTGGGTCCGGATGCTGCACCCCGACCAGCGCTGGCCCTAGCCTGCGGCACTATAGCCAATAAGCCTTGGCAAAGAAGTCTTGGTATGCAATCCTGGGGCGCATGCGCAAACCCGACGCTGCCCCCGGCGAACCGGCGCTCGACGTCGTCGACCCCACCCGGCTGCGCGCTCTGGCCCACCCGCTCCGGCTCCGGCTGCTCCGCCTGCTGCGGGAGCACCAGCCCGCGACCGGGGCCGAGCTGGCGGCGCTGACCGGGCAGTCCACCGCCAGCGTCAGCTACCACCTGGCCACGCTGGCCAAGCACGGCTTCGTCGAGCGCGACCCGGCCCCGGGGCAGACCCGCAAGCACAAGCCCTGGCGCACGACGTACCAGTCGTTGCGGATCGTCTCCCAGCACGTCGAGGGCCCGCCGATCGAGAGCCCGGAGGGCGTGATCCTCGCCGCCATGCTCGACGAGGCGCGGCGGACGCAGGACGACTACGTGCACGCGCGCAGCGACCTCCCCGACGGCCTGCGCGACCTCGGCACCTTCGAGCTGACCGAGCTGATGCTGACCACCGGGGAGTTCGAGGCACTGAGCGCGACCGTGCAGCAAGCCATCGCGTCGTTCCGCACAGCCGTGCCGTCCGCCGACCGCGCCAGGTTCTCGGTGTCGTTCGTCGGCATCCCGGTCGCCGCCCCGACGGTCGAGCGACCCGAGCCGGAGCAGCGATGAAGGGCGTCCTGCGCCCGCTGGCCGACCGCGACGTCCGACTGCTTCTCACCGGGTCCACCGTGTCCCTCGTCGGTGACGGGATCTACTCGGTCGCGATGGCCGTCGCGGCGTTGCGGATCTCGAACTCCGCCTCGGCGCTCGCCGCCGTCGCCGTGGCGAACCTGGTGCCACGCGTCGTCTTCGGCCTGTACGGCGGGGTGCTGGCCGACCGGGTCAGCCGCCGGCTCGTGCTGCTGGCCTGCGACCTGGTGCGCGCCGCGGTCGTGGCGGTGCTCGGCGCCGTGCTGCTGGGCGGGACGCCGCCGTTCTGGCTGCTGCTCGTCCTGGTCGTGCCGCTCGGCGCTGCGTCCGGTGCCGCAGCCCCGGCCTTCAGCGCGATCCTGCCCGACCTCGTCGAGGCGGACGATCTGGTCGCGGCGAGCTCGTTGTTCAGCAGCGTCGGACCGCTCGCGCAGATGGTCGCCGGCCCCGTGCTCGGTGGGGTGCTCGCGTCGGTCGACGTCGCGCTCGGGATGTTCGTGGACGCGGCGACGTTCGCGGTCTCGGCCGGGTGCATCCTCGCCCTGCGCCCGGGCCGCCGCCACGACGTCGGGCCGAAGCCGCTGCCGTGGGCGCACTTCCGTGAGGGCCTGGCCTATGTCCGCCGCACGCCTTGGCTGTTCGTCAACCTGGTCTGCGGCCTGGTCATCACCTTCGCGATCTCCGGCGCGCTCACCATGCTGCCGTTCCTGGTCACCAGCGGTTACGGTGCCTCGGCCTCGGTCTTCGGCTACCTGTTGGCCGTCGGAGGGGCGGCCGCGACGCTGTCGGCCGTAGCGGTCGGGTCACGACGTCCGCCTCGACGGCCGCTCGTCGCGTCGTACTCGACGTACGTCGTGGGCCTCGCTGCCGTCGCGGGCCTGGGACTCGCTCCTGGCCCCCTCGTCGCCGCACTGTTCGTCATGGTCCTGTTCGTCGGGACGAGCGCCGGCAACATCTTCCAGGACAGTGTGCTCGGCTCGCGCGTCCCCCGAGAGCTGCGTGGCCGGGTCAGCTCGCTGGACTGGGTCGCGGCGACGGCTGCGACACCTGCGTCGGTCGTGCTGGTCGCGGCGAGCAGCGCGGCGTTCGGCATCCGGGCGACCTATGTCGCCGCCGGTCTGCTGGCCGCCGGCGCCTCGGCGGTCGGGCTGCTCCTGCTGCTCCGCTCGGGCGAGCCGGTCGGCGACCAGGCCGAGGCTGCGCAGGGGCGGGTCGAGGTCTCGTCGATCTAGTCGATCTAGTCGGCCAGCACGTTGACACACGCGCGGCCGGTGCGCGCGTGTGCCTGCACCCGAGGAGCGACCGGAGCAGGGGCGACCGCCGCAGCCTCAACCACGGGAGCAGCGGCAGCGTGGGCGGGAGCTGCCTGGGCCGGAACGGCGCCGGCCGGAACAGCACCCACCGGGTCATGCGGGACCGGGATCGCGGGAGCGGCGGCCAGCGCCGCCGCCTCACGCCGGCTGATGCCGCGACGGCGCTTGCGGGTGCCCCACGAGCCGTCGCGGAGCCTCAGCAGGCTGTAGAACCGCAGCGGCACGAGCAGCAGAAGGTTCATCAGGCCGTACAAGGGAGCCAGCAGGAAGGCTGCCGGGAACGGACGCCCGCCGTCCCCGATCATCCGGATGCTGCGCGCGTAGGCCATCAGCGCGACGAAGGCCGCGTAGTGCCACGAGGGCGCCACGCCGGACACGATCGGCCGGACCGCCACGGCGTACAGCAGCATCGTCGTGAGCACCATCCAGTAGCCGAACTCCGCCAGCCCGAGCCACCACGCGATCCTGGTCGGCCGCGACTGGCGGAGCAGCAGCAGCGACTCACGGAAGAACGACTTGTTCCACCGGACCTGCTGCTGGAGGAAGTGCGACATGCGCTCCGGCACGTGGGTCAGCGCCACTGCGGTGTCCTGCAGCACCACCCGGCCGGTGCGCAGCGCGTACGCCGTCAGGCGGCGGTCGTCGCCGTAGTGCACCTCGGTGCCGAGGAAGCGCTGGTTCAAGTAGTCCTCCCGGTTGTCCAGCACGACCTCGCGCCTCCAGGCGCTGAGCACACCGGTCGAGCAGAGCACCGAACCGAGGACGGAGTAGGCGCCGCGCTCGTAGAGGAACGAGTTCGTGTAGCGCAGGTCGATCAGCCGGGTCAGCAGGTTGCGCCGCCGGTTGAGACCGCGGGCGTAGCCGCACACGCCGTTGACCCGCCGGTCCGCGAACGGCTTCACGATCTCGGCGATCGCGTCGGACTGCAGGACCGTGTCGCTGTCGACCGTGACGACGATGTCGGTCTGCGCCTTGTCGAAGCCCCATGCCTGCGCGAAGCGCTTCCCGCGGTTCTCGGGAGACCGGTGCACGGACACGTTGGGGTAGGTGTTCGCGTAGCGGGTCGCGACGTCGAGGCAGGCACGCGTGGCCGAGCCGTCGTCGACGACGTAGATGCGCTGGGGTTGCATGCTCTGTGACATCAGGGCGGCAAGGCAGTGGTCGAAGGTGACCGGGTCCTCGTTGAAGAACGGCACGACGACGCTCACCGCGGTGCCGACCGGTACCGGGCCGCGGGCCGGCCGGTAGAACGAGGACAGGACGAGCTTGGCCAGCAGGTAGGGCATGGACAGCAGGCCGTAGACGGCGATGCCGAAGACCGGGCCGCCGCCGGTCGTGAGCAGGACTCCGGCAGCCAGCCCCAGCAGGATCAGCAGGGCGAGCGCCTGGGCCGCCCTGAGCAGACCGCCCTGGTGCCTCGGGAAGGCCGCGTCCGCCAGGGGCTGCGGGGGAACCGCGGTGGCCTGCGGTGCCGCAGCCGAAGGCGCAGCCGGTTCCGGAGCGAGAGCCGGTGCGGGTGCCGGCTGCGGTGCAGTGTCGGGAGACTGGTCGAGCAGAGCCAGCTGGATGTCCTCGCGGGTGGCCAGCCCGCGCGCCACCAGGATCTCGCCGATCCGGCGTCCGTCACCGAGATCCTGCTCGTAGGCCGCCAGCATGACCTCGACGGCGTCGACGACACCGAGCCGGACCAGGATCTGTCCCAGCGCCGAAGCAGTCCAGGACTCCGGTGGCCGCGGTGCCGTCGTGGGGACCACGGCCCCGCCCGTGGTGCCGTCTGCGGACATGCGGACTCCAGGGGAAGGAGAGGGGGTGCGAATGTCGTCCTGCGATGGTGCATTCGGATCATGAAGCGGTCCTCTTGAG
>JAVEDG010000385.1 GCA_030841245.1 Actinomycetota bacterium | reverse complement strand
GTCCTCGGGCGTCTTGCCGAAGATGTTCGGCGGGACCTTGTCCAGGAGCGGTTTGACGACCTGGCAGACCCGCTCGACGTCGTACTCGTAGCGGTCCATCGCGTCGGCGTCGTGCGACGAGTGCCGCATGATCTCCTTGATGTTCTCGTCGCGGTCCTGGCCGAGAAGGAGGTAGTCGCCGTTCTCCATCGGTGCGAAGGACGACGGCATGAGGATCGGCATGAAGCCGTGCCTGACGAGATCGAGGTCCTGGACGATGTCCGGCCGGAGCAGGCTCAGCGCGTAGGAGAACGACGTGAAGTGGAACCCGGGCCGCAGCTCCTCGGTGATGGCGGCCCCGCCGACGACGTTCCGGCGCTCGACGATGAGCACCTTCAGCCCGGCCCTCGCGAGGTAGGCGCCGTTGACGAGCCCGTTGTGCCCGCCGCCCACGACGATGACGTCGTAGCTCTTGTCCGTCGATGCCATGGTCAGGCCGTCTTTCTCGGTGGGTTGAAGAACGGCGGCCGGGTGACCTCGGCCACCACCGTCTGGTACTGGTGGTTGATGGTGAGCTCGAGGTTCACTCGCGTCCCAGCGGCCGCCAGGTCCGGTCGGACCCGCGCCAGCGCGACGTGGCGCTGGAGCATGGGTGAGTACATCAGGCTGGTGGCGTAGCCGATCCGCTCGCCGTCGTCGTCGTACAACATCGACTCGTAGTCCAGCGGTGTCTCGTCCTTCGGCGGGATGAGGCCTGCCTGGTCGTAGACCCGGTCGTAGTCTGCCCAGTCGAGCACGAGCCCCACCGAGGCCCATCGTGACGTCTTGTCGGCGAGCTCGCGCCGGATGGCGTTGCGGCCGATGAACGGCCGGTCGTCGGCGTCGATGCCCTTGAGCATCCAGCCGAACCCGAGCTCCTTGGGGGTGATGCGGTCGTGGTCGGTGTAGGCGAACCGGCTGGAGGAGAACTCGACGTTGATGAGGACCAGGCCGGCCTCGATGCGTGTCATGAGGAGCGCTTCCTCGCCGAACGGCCGCAGGCCGTGCCCGTCTCCCGCCTCGATCACCGCGTCGAGGACGCCCAGCGCGTCGTCGCGGGCCACCCGGACCTCGAAGCCGAGGTCGCCGGTGTAGCCGGTGCGCGAGATCGTCACCGGAGACGCCCCGATCTTGGCGTCGGTGTGACCGAAGTACGGCAGCCCTTCCACCTCGGGGGCAAGCTTGGCGAGAATCGTCCGCGAACGCGGTCCCTGCACGGCGAGCATCCCGAACTCGTCCGTCACGTCCTCGATCGCCACGTCCAACCGGCCGACCAGGTCGCTGAAGTAGCCGAGGTTCGGCTCCGCCGCGGTGAGCAGGAACTCGGTGTCCGAGTGCCGGAAGACGACGCCGTCCTCGAGCACGAACCCGCGGTCGTCGCACCAGACGGTGTACTGCGCCCGGCCAGGACGGCACAGCCGGACGTCACGCGTCATCACGCCCGCGAGCAGCCGCTCGGAGTCGCGCCCGGTGATCCGGTACTTGTACAACGGCGACGTGTCGAAGAAGCCGGCACTGTTCCGCACCGCGAAGTACTCGTGCTTCGCCGACATGACGTACTTCAGCGCCGACAGGTAGCCGGACCAGTGGCCCCATCGATGTGTCGTGTTGAGCTGCTCGAGCCGTTCGTGGAACGGAGTCTTGTTGATCATCGCCGACCTGTCTCTTGCCGGGACACGCGAACCTGCCGGGATCTTACTGAACGATCAGTCAGGGCGCCTCTCCGCTTCGCCCTCGTCCTGGGTGACCACCTCGCTCACGGCCCTGAAGCAACCAGCCGGTTGCGCCTGACTCTCCGTGCGGTGGCTGCCCGAGGTGGGCGAGTTCGTAGGCTGCGCCGGTGAGCAGTACCGGCAACAGGTTCCTCCGCGTCGCGGCGTACGCCGTGATCACCGACCAGCGCGGCCGGCTGCTGCTCTGCCGCCTCAGCGACGTGACGGACGCTCCTGGCTCGTGGACGCTGCCCGGTGGTGGCGTCGAGCACGGTGAGCACCCGCGCGACACGGTGGTGCGCGAGGTCCAGGAGGAGACCGGGCTGCGCGTCGCGGTGGGCGCGCTGCTCGACGTGGACTCGGTGCACCGGCCGGCGGACGACGACCACGCCGACGTGCACGCGATCCGCGTCATCTACCGCGCGGTCGCCGACGACCCGGCCGCGCCGCTGGTGATGGAGCAGGACGGGAGCACCGACGAGGCGCGCTGGTTCGGCTTCGACGAGCTCGACGCCGTCCCGCTCGTCGACCTCGCCCGGTCGGCGCTGGCGGTGGCGAGTGCGGCCGCAACGGGCCTGACCGCCCACTCGTGAGAACCGACCACGGCACGCGGGCCGTACGCTTCCTCGGTGATCAGCAACGCAGACCTGGAGACCGTCGGTGTCGCCGAGGTGCAGGAGGCGATGGCAGCCGGCGAGCTGACCAGCGCCGACCTCGTCGCCGGCTACCTCGAGCGGATCGAGCGGCTCGACCGGGGCCGTCCCGCGATCAACTCGGTACGCATGGTGGCCCCCGATGCGTTAGGACAGGGCGCCGCTCGCGACGACGAGCGCCGGGCCGGCACCGTGCGGGGCCCGCTGCACGGCGTACCCGTGCTGCTCAAGGACAACATCGACGTCGCGGGCTGGCCGACCACCGGCGGTTCCCTCGCGCTCGAGCACTCGGTCCCTGTCCGTGACGCGTCCCTCGTCACCAGCCTGCGGGACGCGGGTGCGGTCATCCTCGGCAAGACCAACCTGACCGAGTTCGCCAACTGGATGGCCGACGACATGCCGAGCGGCTACTCGTCGCTCGGCGGTCAGGTGCTCAACCCGTACGACGTGAGCGTGACGCCGTGCGGCTCGAGCAGCGGGTCCGGTGCGGCGGCCGCTCTCGGTCTGGCCACTGTGGCCGTCGGCAGCGAGACGGACGGCTCCATCCTCTGCCCGTGTGACGTGCAGAGCCTGGTCGGGGTCAAGCCGACCGTCGGTCTGGTCAGCCGCAGCGGCATGCTGCCGATCTCGGCCAGCCAGGACACCGCGGGCCCGATGACCCGGACGGTGTACGACGCCGCCGCCTTGCTCGCGGCACTGGCCGCCGCGGACCCGGACGACCCGAGCAGCGCGGCGTCGCCTGCCGACACCGACTATCTCGCTGCGCTCTCCACGACCGCCTGCTCAGGTGCCCGGCTCGCGGTGCCCGCTCGGCCCGACGACTTCGACGCCGCCGACGCGGAGCTGTTCGACGCCGCGCTGACGGTGCTGCGCGAGCGCGGTGCCGAGCTGGTCGACGTCCCGGCGCTGCCGCAGTCCGACGAGTCCGACGTGCTGCGCTACGAGTTCCACCGCGACGTCGACGCCTACTTCGCCTCGCTGCCCGACGACGCGCCGGTGCGCAGCCTGGCCGAGCTGGTGGCCTGGAACGAGGCGCACGCCGACGGTGCCCTGAAGTTCGGCCAGGCCCGGCTGACCAGCAGCCTGGACAAGGATCTCGACAAGGAGCGCCAGGTATACCTGGCCGGGCGCCGACGCGACGCGGAGCTCGCCGGTCGCCTCGGCATCGACTCGGTCCTCGCGTCCTACGGTGCGGCGGCCCTCGTCGTACCGTCCTGGCGCGGTGCGGGCCTCGGCGCCCGCGCCGGCTACCCGAGCGTGATCGTCCCCGCCGGCTACCGCAGCACCAACCGCCGGCCGTTCGGGATCACCTTCCTCGGTACGGCGTGGAGCGAGGCGAGCCTGCTGGCGTTCGCCTACGACTACGAGCAGGCCACCCGCCTGCGCCGCCCCCCGTCGCTCGTCAACCCGTCGCTGTTCCGCTGACCGAGCGGGCTGTTCCGTAGACCGACAGGGCCGGCGACGGCGACGGTCCGGAGGTCAGTACTCTGCGGCGACCACGAAGAACATCTCGGCCAGCTTCCCCTCGGGCAGGCCGGCGCGCCTGGCGACGTCGCCCCACCAGCCGCGCATCCGCTCCTCGAACCCCTCGAGGTGGCCCACCTGGCTCTCGTGGGAACGCAGCGCCGCCATCTTGGCGTCGAACACCCCGGTGATGTCGACGAAGTGGTCGGCCTGCGGGTGGGCCATGACCCAGACCTCGGACACGGTCCAGGCGTCCAGCCCTTCGTCGGCGAGCAGCTCGGGGTGGGCGAACGGGTTGCGCGAGTCCGGGTAGACCGCCGCGATCGCGGCCTCCCCCGCAGCCAGGTGGTCGGGGTGGCTCGCGGGCAGCCGGGCCCAGTTGCGGTCCGGACTCTGGATGAGGACCCGCTGTGGGCGCACCTCACGGATGACGCGGCTGATGTCTCGACGCAGCTCCTGCGTGGCTTCCAGCCGCCCGTCCTGGTAGCTCAGGAACCGCACGTCGTGCACGCCGACCTGCTTGGCCGCGGCCACCTGCTCGCGCCGGCGGATGGCAGGGATCTCGGAGCGGTCCACCGCCAGGTCGAAGCCGCCGGCGTCCCCGTCGGTGCAGACGCAGTAGGTGACCGTGGTCCCCGCGGCCGTCCAGGTCGCGACGGTGCCGGCCGCCCCGAAGTCCACGTCGTCCGGGTGCGCGGTCACCACGAGCACCCGCTCGACCTGACTGTCCTCCAGCACGCTGTCTCCCTTCGTCACCGGCCATCGTATGGACGGCACCGCCGGGGCCGATGCACCACGACGGGTCGGTGCCGGCTCACCGGGTGCCGCTCGCTGCGCCTGTGCCGTCGCCGAACCCCCGCGGAGGCTCAAGGACCGGCCGGATCGGGTCGAGAGCCAAAGGTGGGACGTGCCCACCGCCCCGACCTGTCCTCGACCGGATTGCACCCCTTATGCCCCGTTCCGCCGCTAGTCTCCCCACCTGCTCGGGCCAGCGCCGTGCCGGCCTGCTCGTCGCAGCGCTGCTTGTCCTCGGGCTGGCCGCCGTGCCGGCTGCCCAGGGCGCCCAGGCCACGGTCGCGGTCCCGGCATCGCCGACGTTCTCCGCCACCATCGACCCCTTCGCCCACTACGAGGTCGAGAACACCTGCAGCCCGACGGCCAAGCCGGGGGCGCTGTTCGTGCAAGCGCTGCTGAAGAAGACCTATGGCAGCGCGATCAGCTCGAACATCGTGCGGGCCTGCACGTCGGCCGACAGCGGTCACGAAGAGGGCCGGGCTCTGGACTGGATGGTGAGCTACAAGAACGACGCGCAGCGGGCGATGGCCAAGGCGTTCCTCGGCTGGCTGCAGGCCACCGACAGCCACGGCAACGCGGACGCGATGGTCCGGCGGCTCGGCATCCAGTACATCATCTGGAACAACCGCATGTGGCGGGCCTACGACCCGTCGCGCGGCTGGTCGGAGTACTCGAACTGCCTGTCCACGGCGTGGGCCGGCTCGTCGTACGACACGACCTGTCACCGCAACCACATCCACCTGAGCTTCTCGTGGGACGGCGCCTACGAACGCACCTCCTTCTACTCCGGCTACGTCGCGTGCCCGTCCTTCCCGACCCCCGCCGCGGCACCACCGCTGCCGACCGCGGGTGGTGACTTCGTCGCCGTCACACCACGGCGGGTGCTCAACACCGCAACGGGGACCGGGTCGGCGTACGGCGCGTGCCGGGTGCGGGCCCAGACCCGCTTCGACGTCCCGGTCCTCGGCCGGGGCGGGGTCCCGCCCAGCGGTGTCACCGCCGTCGTTCTGCGGGTCACGGTCGTTCGGCCGGACTCGGCCACCCAGCTGTGGGTGTGGCCGACAGGCACGGCCCGCACCGGACACGCCGTCCTGGCCGCGAACCCGGGTGTCGCGTCGGCTCTCGTCACCGTCCCGGTCGGGTCCGGCGGGAAGGTCAGCCTCCAGCACACCTCCGGCATGGCGCTCTTCCAGGCGGACGTCGAGGGCTACTACCTGGCACCCGGTACGGCGGGCAGCGAGCTGCACCCGATGACCACCTCCCGGGTGGTCAGCTCCGTGACCGTCCCCGCCGGGGGCTCGGTGTCGGTGGACCTCGGCAAGGCCAGCGGGGTCGCCCAGGTCGGCTCGGGACTGCTCTCGGTCAGCGTGCTCGCCTCGACCGGCAACGGCTCGCTGTACGCGGCGCTGCCCGGTGCGGCCACGCCGGCCCGAGCGGCGATGTCCTTCACCGCTGGCCGCGCCCGGACCTCGACCGTGCTCGCGCGAGCCGTGGGTGG
>JAVEDG010000373.1 GCA_030841245.1 Actinomycetota bacterium | reverse complement strand
CGGGCGCATCTGCCGGCGCAGCAGCTCGGACTGCTCGCGCAGCTGGCGGTTCTTCAGGTAGAGGTCGACGAACACCGACACCTTGGCCCGCAGCACCCACGGGTCGAACGGCTTGGCCAGGTAGTCGACGGCGCCCGCGGCGTACCCACGGAACGCGTGCTGCGGCTCGCGGTTGATCGCCGTGAGGAAGATGATCGGGATGTCGCGGGTCCGCTCGCGCCGCTTGATGTGAGCCGCGGTCTCGAAGCCGTCCATGCCCGGCATCTGCACGTCGAGCAGGATCACCGCGAAGTCGTCGGCGAGCAGGGCCTTGAGCGCCTCCTCGCCGCTGGCGGCCCGGACCAGGGTCTGGTCGAGCGAGGAGAGGATCGCCTCGAGCGCCAGCAGGTTCTCCGGGCGGTCGTCGACGAGGAGGATCTTGGCGCGGTTGCCCGGCAGGCTCGTCGTCATCGCGGGTCGTCCGCCAGCAGCTCCTGAAGGTGCGCGCCGAGCTCGCCGACGGGCGCGCACAGGTCGACCTGGCCGGTGGCCAGCGCTGCGAGCGGCATCTCCGGGCGCGTCGCGTCCTGCGGGTCCTGCACGAGCGTGCGACCTCCTCGGCCCTTCACCGCGGCGATCCCCGCAGCGCCGTCCTTGCCGGTCCCGGTCAACAGGACCACGACCAGGTTCTCGCCGTGCTCGACCGCCGCCGACTCGAAGGCCAGGTCGAGTGAGGGGCGACTGTAGTTGACCGGGCCGTCCGTGGACAGGCAGACCCCGCCCTGGTCGACGAGCACATGGTAGTCGGCGGGTGCGAGGTGGACTCGTCCCGGCTCCAGCCGGTCCTTGTCGCCCACCTCCCGTACGGCGTGTCCGCTGCGCAGTGCCATCGCCCGCTCGAGGAGGGTCCCGTCGGACGAGCGGTGACGGTGCAGCACCAGCAGGATCGGCACCGCCGACGGGGACTCGACCCGGCGGAGCAGAGCCGCGGCAGCCTCGATACCGCCCCACGACCCCCCGAGCACGACGAGCTCGGGCCTCACCCGTGTCTCCTGTAGATCCGCTCGGCCTGGTCGACCACGTCGTACTGCTCGGCGAAGTCGCTCTGCCAGACGCTCTCCTTGCGGCCGAGACCGAGCACGCCGAAGGGCGACAGGCTCTCCAGGAACAGCCGGTGCACCCGATCCTGCAGGTCGCGGTCGAAGTAGATCATCACGTTGCGGCAGACGATGACGTGGAACTCGTTGAAGGACCGGTCCGACACCAGGTTGTGTGCCGCGAACACGATGTTCTCGGTCAGCGACCGGTCCAGCTGCGCCCGTTCGTAAGCCGCGGTGTAGTAGTCGGAGAAGGAGCGGGAGCCGCCGGCCGCGAGGTAGTTCTCGGTGTACTCCTGCATCTTGGCCAGCGGGAAGATGCCCTCCGCGGCACTGTGCAGCACGGCCTCGTTGATGTCCGTCGCGTAGATCCGGCTCCGTTCGTAGAGGCCGACCTCTCGCAACATGATGGCGAGCGAGTAGGTCTCCTCCCCCGTCGAGCACCCCGCGTTCCAGATGCGCAGGAACGGATAGGTGCGCAGTGCCGGGACGACATTGGCACGGAACGACGCGAAGAAGCTCGGGTCTCGGAACATCGACGTCACGTTGATCGACAGGTCCAGCAACAGGCGTTCCATGGCGGACGGGTCGTGCAGCACGCGTTCGAGCAGGCCGCTGATGGTACGCAGCCCCTCAGCGTACGTACGTCGCCACAAACGCCTGCGCAACGACGCCCGGGCGTACTGCCGGAAGTCGAAGCCGTACTGTCGGTAGACGCCCTCCAGCAGCAGGGCGATCTCCAGTTGCTCCCTCTCGGTGTCGGGCCCGCCGGGCATCTGGTCGGCCGCTCGCGGCGTCAGCGGTAGAGCCAGACGCGCATCAGCGACAGCAGCTGGTCGATGTCGACGGGCTTGGTGACGTAGTCGGACGCCCCGGAGGCGATGCTCTTCTCCCGGTCACCCCGCATCGCCTTAGCGGTGAGCGCGATGATCGGCAGCCGGCCGAACCGGCTGCTGGCGCGGATCGCCTCGGTGGTCGCGTAGCCGTCCATCTCCGGCATCAAGATGTCCATCAGCACCAGGTCGACGTCGGCGTTCTCTTCGAGCGTGGTGACGCCCTCGCGACCGTTCTCGGCGTAGATGACCTCCATCCCGTGCCGCTCCAGCGCACTGGTCAGGGCGAACACGTTGCGCACGTCGTCGTCGACGATGAGGATCTTCTTCCCGGCGAAGACCGCGTCGTCGTCACGCAGGTGCTCGATCATCCGGCGTCGCGACGCCGGCAGCTGTGACTCGACGCGGTGCAGGAACAGCGCCGTCTCGTCGAGCAGCCGCTCGGGGGAACGGGCGTCCTTGACGATGATGGTCTCGGCGTAGCGGCGCAGCCGCGTCTCCTCCTTGCGGGTGAGCTCCTTGCCCGTGTAGACGATCACCGGCAGGCTGTGCAGGTCGGCGCGCTTCTTCACCCGCTCCAGCAGGGTGAAGCCGCTGGTGCCGGTCAGCTTGAGGTCGAGCACCATCGCGTCGAAGCGTTCGCCGTCGAGTGCCGCCACCGCCTCGTCGGCGGACCCCACGCCGATCACCTCGACGCCGTCGCCGGCTCCCACGAGCTCGGCGATCGCCGCGCGCTCGGTCTCGTCGTCCTCGACGACGAGCAGCCGCCGCACCCGCCGGTCCAGGAACGAGGTCATCTCGGCCAGTCCCTCGGCCAGGCTCTCCTGGGTCACCGGCGACGCGAGCACCGCCAGCGCACCGGCCTGCATGGCGCGGTGCCGGCGCTCCTCCGCGGCTCCGGACTCGGCATCCGGCGCACCATTGCCGGTCGCGGCCTCGACCACGTGGATCGGGATGTGGCGGGTGTCGGGCGAGCTCTTCAGGGCCTCGAGCAGGGGCGACCCGGTCGAGGTCACCTGGTCGAGCCCGGTGAGGACGGCGTCGGGCAGCAGCTCACGGGCGGCCGCCTGCGCGCGGTCCGCGTCCAGGGCCACGACCGCCTTGAAGCCACGGGTGCGCGCCTCCGCGACGGTGATCGCGGCGATCTCGTGGTCCGCGACGGCCACCAGCAGCACCCTGTCCTCGGGCGCCAGGTCCAGCCGGTCGTCCTCGATGTCGACGTCGCCAAGTAGTGCCGGCGCGACCGGCGGCCCGGCCGTCACCAGCTGGTCGGAGGAGTCGGGCTGCACCGGGAAGCTGGACACCCCCAGGGGAGCACCGCTGACGGCGCTCGCCGAGGCGGTCGCCCCGACCGCCACGGCCAGACCGACGAACGCGTTGACCGGCAGCAGCAGGGTGAACGTGCTGCCCTGTCCCTCCTGGCTCGTCGCGCGGATCTCCCCGCCGAGCAGCTGGGCGATCTCACGGCTGATCGAGAGGCCGAGCCCGGTGCCACCGTAGCGGCGGCTGGTCGTGCCGTCGGCCTGCTGGAACGGCTCGAAGATGATGCGCAGCTTGTCCTCGCCGATGCCGATCCCGGTGTCGGTGACGCTGAACGCCACGATGTCGTCGCGCCCGGCCAGCCGCGGGTCGACGAAGTGCCCGTCCGGCGCGGGTGACACCGTCAGCCGCACCTCCCCCGACTCGGTGAACTTCACGGCGTTGGACACGAGGTTGCGCAGCACCTGCTGCAGCCGGTGCTCGTCGGTGTGGATCGTGTCCGGCAGACCCGGCTCGATGTGCAGCGAGAAGCCGAGGGCCTTCTCGAGGGTCAGCGGCCGGAAGGTGTCCTCGAGGTAGCCGGTGACCTGGGTCAGCGGCACGTCTCTCGGGTGGACGTCCATCTTCCCGGCCTCGACCTTGGACAGGTCGAGGATGTCGTTGATCAGCTGCAGCAGGTCGGCGCCGGCGTTGTGGATGGTCCGTGCGAAGTCGACCTGCTTGTTGTTCAGGTTGCCGTCCGGGTTCTCCGAGAGCAGCTTGGCGAGGATCAGCAGGCTGTTCAGCGGGGTGCGCAGCTCGTGGGACATGTTGGCCAGGAACTCCGACTTGTACTTGCTCGAGAGCGACAGCTGCTCGGCCCGCTCCTCGAGCGACCTCCGTGCCTCTTCGATCTCGGAGTTCTTGATCTCGATCGCGCGGTTCTGCTCGGCGAGCAGCGCCGCCTTCTCCTCGAGCTCGGCGTTGGACTGCTGCAGTTCCTCCTGTTGGGTCTGCAG
>JAVEDG010000364.1 GCA_030841245.1 Actinomycetota bacterium | reverse complement strand
ACCAGCTGGTCACGGTTCGCCGCGGAGGCCATCGCCCGGGGGGACGAGCGCTCGCCCTGGGAGGGGGTCGGGGCGGCGGAGCCGCCGCAGCGGGGACCGCTCGCCGAGCGAGAGCTCGACGACGCGCTCGAGGTCATCGCCGACTACGCGGACCTGAAGTCGCCATGGTTCTCCGGGCGCTCCCGCGGCGTGGCCGAGCTGGTCACTGCCGCAGCCCGCCACGCCGGGCGCAGCGAGGCCGACGTGACGACGGTCCGCCGCGCGGCACTCCTGCACGACCTCGGACGCAACGGCGTCCCCAACACCGTCTGGGACAAGCCCGGACCGTTGACCGACCCGGAGCACGAGCGGATGCGGCTGCACGCCTACTACACCGACCGGGTCGTACGCCGGTCCGGTGCCCTGGCGCGGCTGGCCCCCATCGCGTCGGCGGCTCAGGAACGCGAGGACGGCAGCGGGTACCCGCGCGGCCTTTCTGGCGAGACGATCCCCCTACTGGGCCGGCTGCTCGCCGCGGCCGACGTCTACCACGCCATGCTCGAGCCCCGGCCGCACCGTCCCGCGTCGTCCAGGGAAGCAGCGGCCCGCGAGCTGCGCGACATGGTCCGCGCCGGTCGGCTGCACGGGCCTTCCGCCGACGCGGTGCTTGCGGCGGCCGGGCACCGCAGCCGTCGGAAGCCGACCGCGCCGGCCGGACTCACCGCGCGCGAGGTCGAGGTGCTCGAGCTGGTCGCCCGGGGCGCGACGTTGCGCGAGGTCGGAGCCAGGCTCGGCATCGCTGCGAAGACTGCGGGCAACCACGTCGAACGGATCTACGCCAAGGCAGGGGTGTCCAGTCGCGCCGAGGCGGCGATGTTCGCGATGCAGCACGGGCTGCTCACGCCCTGACAAAGGGTGCGGGAACGTGAGGAGATCACCTCATGACGCGTGTGCTCGGGCCTCCTAACGTCAAAGCAACTGGGAGGAGCCCGCCATGACCGTCACCACAGAGTTGATCCGATTCCAGACCGACGTCCTGAGCAAGGCCTCGCCGGAGGCGGTATACGACGTCCTCGCCGACCTCGAGTCGCACCTGGAGTGGGCCGGGCGACGGTCCAAGCGCAAGGGCTTCCGGCTGGTCGAGCTCGACGCGCCAGCAACAGCGGCGATGGTCGGCACGCAGTTCAGCTCGCTGGGCGACAACGGCAACGCCATGTTCCACGACACGTCTGTCGTGACCGAGGCGGCTCGCCCGGGCCGATTCTCGTTCGGCACCGACTCACGGCTCGCGCGCAAGCATCGCGCCGATTGGCACGCGCACTTCACGCACCGCTACGCCATCGAGGCGGCAGGAGCTGGGTCGCGGATCAGCTACGTCGCGACCTGCGACCGCGCGAGCTATCGCCCCTACTGGCTGCAACCGGGTGTCCGGCGCCTTACCCGGGCCATGGTGAGGAAGATGATGAGGGACCAGCTCACCAACCTCGCCGGGCTCGCCGAGGAGCGCTCCACGGCCGATGACACCCCGTCCGCGGTGGGCTGACAGGGTCAGCCACCCAGCTTGTCTCGGCGCACGACCGCGTCGTCCCGTGCCCGGCGTGCCACCCGGTCGGCTCGCGCGGCGCGGTCACGGTCGGCACCGGCCTTGCGAGCGGCGCGCTCTGCGGCGGTCTGATCGGCGCGCAGTCGGCTGACCTCCTGCTGCAGCCGCTGCACCTCGGCCTCGAGGTCGTCGACTGCACGCGTCGCCCGCGCCGCGGCTGCCTCGACGTCCTCGAGCACCCCGGCCGCCTCCGCCGCAGCGGTCTCCGTCTCCGCCACGTCGCGATCGGCCGCCGCGAGCAGCTCCACGTGCTGGTGCTCGCCGGATTTGGCGGCGGTGGACTCCGTCGCGGGCGTGGCCGCCTTGGCCGCCTTCGTCGGCTTCGTCGCCTTGCTGCGGCCGGGCGACGCGTTGCCGGCGGTGCCGAAGCCCGAGCTCTGCAGTGCGTCGGTGAGCCGTCCCGCCTCCAGGACCGCCGAGAGCGACTCGTCGGTCAGGGCGGCACGCAGCGTCTCCTCGAGCCCACGGGCGCTCGTCTCGGTCACCGGGCGACCGGCGTCGCCGGCCAACCGCCTGGCCTCCACCACGAGTTCCGCAATGACCCGGTGCTGCTGCTGGGAGAGGCGCCGCATGTCCTCGCCGGCCAGCGTCGCGCTCGCGTCACGGAGGTCAGCTCCGAGGGCGAGCAGCGGGGCCAGCTCGTCGCGACGTTCCCGGGCGAGCAGGTTGGCCAACCAGGCGACGACGGTCGGCTTGGCCAAGCCGTGGACCGCTTCGGCGAGATCGCGGTCGCCGTCGGCCCGGGCCTGCTTCTCCCTCGCCGTACGGGCGGCGACGAAGTCCTCCGGCGGCAGGGCATAGAGCTCCTCGGCCACCTCCTCCAGGTCCACGTGATCGATCATGCCGTGCTGGGGCCGGCCCGACCCCCGTCCGGGCCCGGCCAGGTGCTCCTCGGCGTGACTTCGACCCGGTCTAGGCTCCGGCCTGACCGGGTCGACGCATCGACGTGTCGAGGAGGAAGCCATGGGCCTCATCTCGCGCGGCTTCACGGGCAGGCGCCGCGAGGGTGCCGAGGACCTGCCGCCAGGGCAGTACCTCACCCACGACTTCCCCGTCCTGGCCGCCGGCCCGACCCAGCGGGTGCCCACGGACGACTGGAAGTTCACCATCACCACCGAGACCGGGGCGCGTCACGAGTGGGACTGGGCCGCGTTCACCGCGTTGCCGCGCGACGAGGTCACCGTCGACCTGCACTGCGTCACCCGCTGGTCCAAGCTGCACACCGACTGGGAGGGCGTCTCGCTCGACACGCTGCTCGCCGACGTCGAGACGTCGGCCCACTACGCGCTCGTCGAGTCGTACGGCGGCTACACCACCAACCTGCCGCTCGAGGACCTGACCGACGGTCAGGCCTGGGTGGCCTTCAGGTACGACGGCGAGGACCTCGACCCCGAGCACGGCGGGCCGGCCCGGCTGCTCGTGCCGCACCTCTACCTCTGGAAGAGCGCCAAGTGGGTGCGCGGCATCACGCTGTCCGACCACGACGAGCCCGGCTTCTGGGAGAGCGTCGGCTACCACAACTACGGCGACCCCTGGCGCGAGCAGCGCTACTGGGAATGAGCTGGCGGGTCGCCCGGGTCAGCGGGCTGCGGGACGAGACGCCGAGCGCGCGGACCCTCGTGCTGGACGTCGAGGACTGGCCCGGGCACGTCGCCGGACAGCACGTCGACATCCGGCTGACCGCGGCGGACGGCTACACCGCGACCCGGTCCTACTCGATCGCGTCGGCCCCCGACGTCGAGCGGGTCGAGGTGACCGTCGAGCGGCTCGACGACGGCGAGGTCTCGCCGTACCTCACACGCGACGTCATCGTCGGCGACCAGCTCGAGGTCCGCGGCCCGATAGGCGGCTGGTTCGTCTGGCGTCCCGAGGAGGAGGCCCCGGTGCAGCTGGTCGGTGGTGGTTCAGGATTCGTCCCCCTGATGTCGATGGTGCGCACGCACGCGGCCCGGAGCAGCAGCGCGCCGGTCCGCCTTGTCTACTCGGTGCGTGCACCCGACGCAGTGCTGTACGCCGGTGAGCTCGCCCGCCCGCCCGGCCACGTCCAGGTGACCTACGCCTACACGCGCGCGGTGCCGGAGGGTTGGCCCGACCGGCCCCGGCGCGTCGACGCGGAGCTGCTCGCTGCGGCCACCTGGCCGGCGGATCGACGTCCGCGCAGCTACGTCTGCGGGCCGACCGGCTTCGTCGAGGCAGTGGCTGACCTGCTTGTCGCCGCCGGTCACGACCCTCGCACCGTCAGAACCGAGCGTTTCGGCCCCACCGGAGGCACCCGATGACCGACGACCCGCACGGCGAGACGCACCTGGACGGGAACGCCGCGGCCGGCACGCTCGCCGAGCTGTTCACGTTCGACGTGACGGTCGCGGTCGGGCGCTGCGCCGGCTGCGGCCGGGTGTCCACGGTGGCCGACACCCGGTCGTACCTGGACGGCCCGGGCATGGTCGTGCGCTGCACCGGGTGCGACTCGGTGCTGCTGCGCGTGGTCAGCTCGCCGGAGCGGACCTGGCTGGACCTGCGCGGGCTGGCCTACCTCGAGGTCGACCACGTGACCGAGGGCTGACCCTGCGCGGCGAGCAGGCTGTCAGGTCCGGGGCTTAGGCTGCGATCTGTACGAGGTACGGCATATGGCGTACGGCATGAGGCAGACGCGCCGACCGGAGGAGCGGGACATGACCGACGTGGCGCAGCAGACCACCGACGCGCTGGAGCTGCAGCTGGAGCAGCACCGCCGTGAGCTGACCGGGCACTGCTACCGGATGCTCGGGTCGGCCTTCGAGGCAGAGGACGCTGTGCAGGACACGTTCGTACGGGCCTGGAAGGCGCAGGACGCCTTCGAGGGCCGGTCCAGCCTGCGCACTTGGCTCTACCGCATCGCGACCAACGTGTGCTTCGACATGCTCGGCGGCAAGGAGCGGCGGGTGCGGCCGATGGACATGGGTCCGGCCCAGCCGGCCGACGCGTCTCTGCTCGGCTCGCCGCTGCCGGAAGCCACCTGGATCACGCCGATGCCCGACGGCCTGGCCGTTCCCGCCGAGGGTGACCCGGCGGAGGTGGCCGTCCAGCGGGACTCGATCCGGCTCGCCTTCGTCGCAGCCCTGCAGCACCTGCCGCCCAAGCAGCGGGCCGTGTTGATCCTGCGCGAGGTGCTGCAGTGGAAGGCCGCCGAGGTGGCCGAGCTGCTCGACACGAGCGTCCCGTCGGTCAACAGCGCCCTGCAACGGGCCCGGGCGACGTTGGCCGAGCACGACGCCTCGGCCGAGGTCGCGCCGGCGAAGCCGCTCGACGACGACGCCACTGAGCTGGTGTCGCGCTACGTCGACGCGTTCGAGCGCTACGACATGGACGCGTTGACCGACCTGCTGCGCAAGGACGCTGTCTGGAACATGCCGCCCTACGAGCTCTGGCTGCAGACGCACGACGACATCCGCGCGTGGTGCCTGGGCCCTGGAATCGGCTGCGAGGGCTCGCGGCTCGTCCCGGTGATCACCAACGGGTCGCCGGGCTTCGGGCAGTACAAACCCAACCCCGACGGGCCCGGCTACGTGCCGTGGTCTCTGCAGGTGCTCGAGCTCGGCGACGGCGAGCTCACGGGCGTGACGTTCTTCCTGGACACCGAGACGATGTTCCCGATGTTCGGGCTGCCGGACCACCTCGACGCCTGAGCAGATCAGACACCGGAAGCACACAGCGGGCCGGGATCACCCGGATGGGCCACGACGAGAGGGCGGCGGCGGCAGACTGAGCCCGTGATCCTGCGGTCGGCCATCTGCCCCGTGCACGTCGGGCGCGACCAGGAGGTCGCCGCCCTGAGGGCGACGCTCGACTCGCTGCCCAGCGGCAGCGGCCGGCTGACCCTGCTCTCGGGCGAGGCCGGTGTCGGGAAGAGCCGCCTGGTGTCGGAGGCCATCGCCCGGTCGTCGGACGCCGGGCGCTCCGTGCTGGAGGGCCGGAGCACGCCTGGCGCGGCGCTGCCCTACGGCGCGTTCGTCACCGCCGTACGACGCCGCACCCGCACCCTCGACGCGGATCGGCTGGCCGCGCTCTTCGACGGTGCCGCGTCACTGGCTGCAGCCCTGTTGCCCGAGGTGGTGTCGGCCGTCGGCCTGCCCTCCACCAACCCCGCGCCGGAGGACCTGTTCGCCGCGGTCTGGCAGCTGCTGGCGCGGCTGGCCGGGCCTGGCGGCGCGGTGCTCGTGCTGGAGGACCTGCACTGGGCCGACCAGGACAGCCTGCGCCTGCTGTCCTACCTGGCTCGAGAGCTCGACGACCTGCCGGTGTGGATCCTGGGGACCTACCGGTCCGACGAGCTGCAGCGGCGACACCCGTTGACAGCCGTGCTGACCCAGCTGGGCCGCGAGCGAAGGTACGACGAGATCAGTCTCGAACCACTGCGGCGCGAAGCGCTGACCGCGATGCTCAGCGCGATCTTCGACGGGACCGAGGTGGGCCACGAGTTCAGCGACCGCGTCCTCGAGCGGACGGGAGGCAACCCGTTCTTCGTCGAGGAGCTGTCCAAGATGATGCTGGACAACGGCGACATCTACCACGCCGACGATGACTGGCAGCGCCGTGGGCTTGCCGAGATCCAGATGCCTCTGAGCGTGCGCGAGACACTGCTCGCCCGGGCCCGGACGATGGAACCCAGGTCGTACGCGATCCTCAGGATCGCGGCGGTCTCCGCGATCGACCTCGACCTCGCCGTCCTGGCCGGAGCAGCCGGCGCGACACCGGAGCAGGTCGACGACGCCGTCAAGGAGGGCCTCGCCCAGCAGGTCCTGGTCGAGCACAGGGAGGGCCACTCGGTCCGCTACGCGTTCCGCCACGCGCTGAGCAGGGAGGCCTTCGCCGACGAGCTGGTGGGACCGGACCGCAGCCGGGCACACCGGGCTGTGGCGGAGGCGATCTCGCAGGTGCACGCCGACGACCTGGACTCGGTCGCCGCGGCCCTGGCCGACCACTTCGCCGAGTCCGGCGACCAGGTGGCGGCCCTGGAGTTCGCCCTGCGCGCCGCCCGGTCCGCGGCTGCGGCCTTCGCCGTGGAGGAGGCCGACAGCCGCTACGACCAGGCGCTGCGGCTGATGGGGCCGGCGGACGACCGCCGTCTCGAGGTGCTGCTCGAGGCAGCCGGCGATCGCGAGTTCAGCGACATCTCCCGCACCCGCATCTCCTTCGCCGAGGAAGCGCGACGGCTGGCGATGGCGAACGGCGACCGCCTGGCCGAGGCGCGCATGCTGTACGTGCTGGAGAACGCCGCGTGGCTGGCCGGCGACACTGCCTCCTCGATCGGGCTGCTGCGCGAGGCGCTCGACCGGGTGCACGGGATCGATGACCACGAGGAGGCCTGGACGCTGCGCCGGCTCACCCGCGTCCTGACGCTCGGCGACCAGCTCGACGAGGCCGCCGCACTGCTGCCCGGATCGATCGAGCTGGCCCGCAGCTCGGGCAACCTCGGCGCTCTGTCGGGCCTGTACGGCACCCGGATGCTGCAAGAGGGATACGGTGACGGGTTCCGCTCGGCGTACACGGCGGCCGTCGAGACCGCGCGCTCCGCGGGTGACGTCATGTCGGAGTACAACGTCAGCATCAACGCCGGCTACGTCTCGATCTGGTCAGGAGACTTCGAGGAGTCGCGCCGCTCGATGCGCCACGCCGTCACGATGGGGGAGCAGATCGCGCCGCGGGACCGCTACGCGGCCGCGGGCCTGGCCTGGCTGTTGTCGCTGACCGGTGAGTACGACGAGGCGAAGGCGATCGCCGCCAAGCTGGGGCCGAGCTACCCGTTGCCGACAAGGGTCGTCGCTCTCACTGCCCTGACCGAGGCGGCCCAGCGGGAGGGCGACCCGGAGGCTGCCTCGCTCAGCGACGAGCTCTGGGACCTGGCCCGCAGCACCGGCGAGAACCAGCGCTCGGTGCCGGCCCTGGCCGCACGTGCGCGTCAGACGCTGATCGACTCGGGTGTCGACGAGGCCCTGCCGCTCTTCCAGGCCGCCGCGACCAACACGGTGAACACGCGGATGGGCGGCAGCCAGTGGCCGTTCGCGCCGGACCTGGCCGGGGCGCTTGGGGCGCAAGGACGCACCGTCGAGCTCGAGTCCTGGGTGGAGCTCGTCTCGAGGATCGGCGCGAACGACCCGCACGCTCACAACCTGGCGTCGAGCACCTTGTGCCGCGGTTTCGTGGCGTCGAGCCATGGTGACCTCGACCAGGCGCTCGCGCTGTTCGAGGAGGCGGCAGCCCGGTACCGCGCGCTGCCGTGCCCCGCCCGCGAGGTAGAGGCGCTGCTTGGTCAGAGTGACGTCGAGTCACGTGCCGGGCGGCCGGACGGCGGGAGCGGCAGTGCCGGTCGCGCGTTCGACCTGGCCACGAGCATCGGTGCGGTCCTGCTCGCCGACCAGGCACGGCAGGCGGTCGAGCGGTCGCAGGCCCAGCCGGTGCTGGCCACCATCCTGTTCACCGACATCGTCGGCTCGACCGAGCTGGCAGCCTCGCTCGGCGACCGGGCGTGGCGGGAGATGCTGACGCGGCACCACTCGATCGTGCGCCGCGAGCTCGCCCGCGGTCGGGGCCGCGAGGTCGACACGGCGGGCGACGGGTTCCACGTCGCGTTCGACACGCCGGCTCAGGCCATCCGATGCGCCGTGGCCGTCCGCGACTCGCTCGCGGCGGCCGGCATCTCGATCCGCGCGGGCGTCCACACGGGGGAGTGTCAGGAGTCCGGCGGCAAGCTGACCGGTCTGGCCGTCCACATCGCCTCGCGGGTGAGCC
>JAVEDG010000354.1 GCA_030841245.1 Actinomycetota bacterium | reverse complement strand
AGCTCACCGACCAGCGAGGCGCACAGCGCATCGATGCCCTCGTCGACCGGCTGCTCGCGGGTCTCGACCAGCCCGTCGGTGAACAGCACGATCGCCGCACCGGGGGAGAGCCGCAGCCGGGTCGAGGTGTAGCCGGCCCCGTGAACGCCGAGCGGTGGCCCCGGGTCGATCCGGAGCACATCGCACGAGCCGGTCGCCGCCGCGACGAGGGGCGGCACGTGGCCGGCGCAGGCGAGGTCCAGGTCGCCGGTCTCGACGTCGAGTACGCCGACCATGCAGGTCACGATCGAGGAGTCCTCCATGGCGGACACCATGACGTTGAGCCGGCGCAGCATGCCCGGGGGATCGTGCCCCTCGAGGGCGTAGCCGCGCAGTGCAGCTCGCACCTGGCCCATCACAGCTGCGGCGCGCACGCCGCGCCCCATGACGTCGCCGATCGCCACCACGAGCCGGCCGTCGGCGCGCACGACTGCCTCGTAGAAGTCGCCGCCGACCTCGGTCCCCGCGGCCCCGGGCAGGTAGCGCGCGGCGATGTCCCAACCGTCGACCCGCGGCGACGACTGCGGCAGCAGCGAGCGCTGCAGCGTGACCGCAACCTCGTGCTGGCGTTCGTAGAGGCGGACGTTGTCCAGCGCCAGGGCGGCCCGGGCCGCGACGTCGACGACCAGCCCCCGCCGCGTCACCAGCGCCTCGGCCGCGCCGACGACGCCGTGCCCGGTCACCTCCGGGCTCATCGACAGGGTCAGCGCGCCGAAGGTCAGGTCCCGCGCGGCCAGGGGCACGATCATGCCGTGAGAGACGGCCAGCGCACGGAAGCCGCGGAGCGTCTCCGGGTCACCGTCGGCAAGCGCCACGAGCATGTCGTCGGTGACCTGCGGCAGATCCTGCGCCGTCCCGGTGGCGATCACGAGACCGGCCCCCAACGGCTGGTCCGTCGTGACCTGGAAGGCAGACAGGACGCGGTCCAGCAGAGGTTGCGCAGCCGGGTCGGCGTGCCGCGAGCCGGCCAGCCGGATCGTGCCGTCGGACTCGTCGACCAGGTGCAGGCAGGCCCATTCACCGACAGCGGGCACCACCACGCTCAGGACTCCGTCGACCGTGGCCTGCTCGTCGAAGCCCTCGGTGAGCAGCCCGCTGGACGCGGCGAGCAGCTCGAGACGCTCGCGCAACGCGGACCGTTCGCGCTCGGCGGCCCGCTCCGTGGTGACCTCCTGCGAGGTGAGGGCCACGCCGAGCACGGTCCCGTCGGCGCCCACCAACCGGTACGCCGAGAGCGACCAGACGTGCTCGACGTGGTCCTCGCCCGGGACCTGGCCGGCCACGTCGAACCCGACCAGCGGCTCCCCGGTCTCGAGCACGCGCTCGACCCTGCTGGTCAGGGCGGAGTAGTCGGGGAACGCCTCGTGAACCGTGCGGCCGAGCAGCTCCTCGGCCGGCGTGTTGGCCATCGTGGCCATCGCCTTGTTGACGATCACGTAGCGGAGGTCGCGGTCGAAGACGAGCATGCCGGTCGGCGACTGCTCGCACACGGCGCTGAGCAGGTCCACCAGCTCGCCGGGCGGCGGAGGACCCACCTCGCGCGTTGGGTCCTGCGTCACGGCTCACCTCGTTGTGCCCGCTGCCGCTGGCCCGCCTATGGACGCGGCCGTCGAGGTCAGTTGTAGCGCAGAACAACCCGTTTCGCCGGTCGATCTGGATCTTGCACACGGTCGGAGCACCAGCCCGAGGCCCTCTGCTCTGAGGCTCGCAGCGAGGCAGCGGCTGTCTGCGGGTACGCGGCCGAGCCGACGGCCGGGAGGGTAATGTCCCGCCGTGGCCCAGGAACGGGACGTCAGCCCGGGAGGCCCGGCCGGCGCTCGGCCGGAGCCCGACCTGTCGGCCCTGCTCGGCGCCCTACGGGTCGCGTGCGAGACCTCACCGGCCTTGGTCGCGGTGAGCTGGGGACCCGAGAATCTGCTGGTCTACCAGAACGCCGCCTCGGTCCGCCTGGTCGGGCCGCGCCCGCTCGGGGTCCCGCTCGGTCGGGCGGTGCCCGAGCTCGGCGACCGGGCCTTCCCCGAGCTCGACGAGGTCCGTCGCACCGGGCGGGTCTTCCAGTTCGCGCACCGAGTCGTCGACGTGCCCGACGTCGACGGTGGCGAGCTGCTGCTCGACTATGTCCTCTCACCGCTGGGCGACGGACCGCCGTACGACGGGGTCGTCATGACCGCGGTCGACGTCACCGCTACGGCCCGCGCCCAGCGAGCCGTGTTCGAGGGCGAGCTGCTGGGCGGCCTCAGCCGGCTGATGGCCAGGGCCGACAGCCCGGATGCCGCCCTCCAGGCTCTCACCGAGGCACTCGTCCCGGTGGTCGCCGACATCGCTGCGGTGTTCGTCGCGCCATCGGGCCAGAGCGCCGTGCAGTCCGGTGCGTCGCCGGTGGCGATGAGCATCTCGGCCGCACTGCTCGACAACGTCGGTCCACCGCCGCCGCCGGAGCCGCGCGACGGGCCGTCGCCGTGGGACTCGGCGCTGGCCGCCGGTGAGCTGGTGCTGATCGACCTGCAGGACGCGCGCCGTGACTCGGGCACGAGCTCGTCGGCCGCCGACTGGCTCGAACGCGCCGAGACGCGCAACCTGGCGGTGATCCCGTTGACCACGGGTGGCGACTTCTCCGGCGCGGTGGTGCTGATGGCGGCGGGGGCCCGCGAGCCGTTCGGTCCCGAGCACACCGTCTTGCTGACCGACATCGCCTCCCGGGCGGGGACGGCCGTCGCGCAGCACCGCACGGCCGCACAGCAGCAGGAGCTCGCGCTGCAGCTGCAGCGGTCGCTGCTGCCGGCGGCGCCCCCCGAGATCCCGGGCCTGCTGGTGGCCGCCCGTTACGTGGCAGGCAACGTCGAGGTCGGCGTGGGCGGGGACTGGTGGGACGTCCACCACCTCGGCGCCGGGCGGGTCGGTGTCGGGGTCGGCGACGTGTCCGGGCGCGGTGTCCCGGCCGCGATGGTGATGGGCCAGGCCCGCGCTGGCATGCGCGCCGCCGCTCATGCCGACCTGGCGCCGGTCGACATTCTCACGGTGCTCGACGCGCAGGTGACCGAGCTGGTCCGCATCGACGACTCGGAGGGGCACCGGCTGCCGCCGCGGTTCGCCACCGCGGCGTACGCCGTGATCGACCCGTTCGACGAGACGCTGCGGGTCGCGAGCGCGGGCCACCCGCCGATGCTGGTGCGCTACCCGTCCGGAGTGGTCGAGGAGGTGGCGGCGCCGCCCGGGCCGCCGCTCGGGCTGGGCGTCGCGCAGTACGAGGACATCGTGGTGCCGTTCCCCGCCGGGTCGGTGCTCGTCGCGTATACCGACGGGTTGGTCGAGTCGCGCACGCGCGACCTGGAGACCGGCATCGGCGACCTGGCGAAGGCTCTCACCGAGACGTCGGATACTCATTCGTTGGAGGCGGTCGCCGATGCATTGCTGGCCCTCGCCGAGGGCAGTGACGACACGGCTCTGGCGCTGATCGAGTACGCCCCGCCCGAGCGGGACGCGGCCCGGCTGCAGCGCAGGATCGACGACCTCGCGGCCGTCTCGGACACCCGCCACGCCCTCGAGGAGATGGTGGCCGAGCTTGCGCCAGCGCTGGGGCCGGCGGTGGGCGCCGTCGCAGCCGAGCTGCTTGCCAACGCGATCCTTCATGCCGGGCCGCCGGCGCAGATGCGCGCGATGGTCACCGGGCGCCGGGTCCTGCTCGAGGTGTCGGACACCTCCGCGCTGCGCCCGCAGGAGCGCGTCGCCTCGCAGAGCGACGAGCACGGCCGGGGGCTGCCGATCGTCGCGGCGTTCGCCCACACCTGGGGTTACCGGATCACCCGCGACGGCAAGTCGACGTGGGCCGAGATCCTGCTCGGCGACGACTGACTGCAGCTCGACCGAGACGGCCCCGGCGGGGCAGTTGGCAGGCCTCTGTGAACGAAAGCGTGCCTCGGTCTTGACGGGGAGAACGGTCACCCCTATCTTACGTTCGTAAAGTTGCCTAACGAAATGGCGCGATGAGCGACCAGACCGGCCGGCCGACCCACCTGCGTGCGATGAACGAGCGCCGGGTGCTCGAGGTCGTGCTCCAGGAGGGGGCGATCTCACGCGCCCAGCTGGCCCGCCGGACCGGGCTGTCCAAGCCGACCATCTCGCTGGCCCTCGTGCGCCTCGAGGAGGCGGGCCTGCTGCGTGAGGTGGGACGTACCAGCGGCGGACGTGGCGCGACCGCGCTGCTCTACGACCTCGACCCCCGCAGCGGCCATGTCCTGGCGATCGACGTCGGGCGCCGGTGGGTCCGCGCCGTGCTCGCCGACGTGGGCGGACGGACCCTGTCCCGGCGCAACGAACGGACCCGCGCCCGCGGGGCCGAGGGGCTGATCGGGCAGCTCGGGGCGATCGCGCGGGGGCTGGCCGCGGAGTCCGGGGTCGAGCTGGAGCAGATCAGGGCGGCCACGTTCGGCACCCCCGGGGTCGTCCGTGACGACGGCGACCGGATGAAGCTGGCCCCGAGCCTGCCCGGGCTGCAGCGAGCCGGCGCCCTCGAGCGGCTCGGCGACGAGCTGGCCGGAGTGCCGTTGCGGGTCGAGAACGACGTCAACCTCGCGGCGCTGGCCGAGCTCGCGTCCGGACACGGGATCGACAGCGACGACTTCGTCTTCGTCTCCATCGGGACCGGGGTCGGCATGGCCCTGGTGCTCGGTGGCGAGCTGCGCCGCGGGGTGACCGGAGCGGCCGGGGAGATCGGCTACCTGCCGTTGCCCGACCTCGACGGCCCGAGCCGCGGCCGCGGCTCGTTCGAGCGCTCGGTCGCAGCCGACGCCTTCCTGCGCTCGGCCCTCGACCACGGGCTGACCGCGCGGACCGCCGAGGACGTCGTCGCCCTGGCCCGCGACGGCGACCCGGCGGCGGGCGAGGTCATGGCCATCGAGGGCGCCCTGCTGGGCCGCGGCATCGCCGCCGTCGCGTCGGTCGTCGACCCCGGGCTCGTCGTCCTCGGGGGCGGTCTGGGCAGTGGCGCCGGTGACCTGCTCGCACCGGTGATCGCCGAGACGTTGCGTCGGCTCTCGCCGTGCACACCTGCCGTCGTGACGAGCGCGCTGAGCGAGGACGCCGTGCTCCGCGGCGCGCTGGCTGCCAGCCTGCTCGACGCCCATGACCGGCTCTTCGGCGACGTGACCGGGCACGACGGCACGTCGTCGGCCACCGAACGAGCTCAGCACACCGGCACCCGCATCACCGGCCCTCACCTCGCCGCACTCATGGAGGCACAGTGAAATCTCGCCATGGCATGCTCGCCGCGACCACGGCGTTGCTCCTGCTGAGCGCTTGCGGGGGCGGAAGCGGGGGAAGCGTGAGTGCCCCGCCGTCGCCGAAGAGCCACAAGCCGGTGACCATCACGCTGTGGAGCGGCTTCACCGGCCGCGAGCTCGGCATCATCGGCCGGGCGGTGCAGAAGTTCCACGCCAGCCATTCGTGGATCACCGTGAAGAGCGTCGGCGGCCAGGACGACGACAAGATCGTCAAGGCCATCCGGGGCGGGAACGCGCCCGATGCCGCGCTGTCGTTCTCGGCGGACCGGCTGGGCAGCTACTGCTCCAGCGGCGCCTGGATCGACCTCGGCTCCTACATCAAGCGCGACAAGGTCGACGTCAACTCGTTCCCGAAGCCGTCGCAGGGCTACACGTCGTACCAAGGGACGCGCTGTGCGCTCCCCGCGCTCGCCGATGTCTACGGCCTCTACTACAACACCGACATGCTCAAGGCCGCCGGCTTCTCCGCGCCGCCCAAGACGGCGAGCGAGCTGATGCGGATGGCCATCAAGATGACGACCTACAACAGCGACGGGTCGATCAAGGTGGCCGGCTTCGTGCCAATGTTCGGCTTCTACGAAATGGTCCCGGCGCACATCGCGCCTTCCTGGGGCGCCAAGTGGGTCGGCGCGGACGGCAAGTCGTCGCTGGCCAGTGACCCGCACTGGGCGACGATGCTCAAGTGGCAGAAGAAGTTCGTCGACGCGATCGGCTACGACAAGCTCAAGCGCTTCACCGCGAGCACCGGGTCGTCGGAGTTCTCCGCCTCGAACCTGTTCGAGACCGGCAAGCTCGCGATGAACGTCGACGGTGAGTACCGCACGGCGTTCATCAACAGCGAGCACCCGGAGCTCCACTACGGCACGGCACCCTTCCCCGTCGACGACGCGCAGCCCGGTCTGTACGGCGCCGGCTACGTCACCGGGAACCTGATCGGCATCCCCAAGACCTCGACCGGCGACAAGCGGGAGGCCGCGTGGGAGCTGGTCAAGTTCCTCGCCACGGACACCGGCGCGCAGGTGCTGCTGTCCAACGGGCTGCGCAACGTTCCCACGACGGTCGGCGCGTTGAACTCCAGCGCGCTCACGCCCGACCCGCAGTTCGCGAAGTTCCTCGACATCTACCAGAACCCGGGCACCGACAGCACCCCCGTCACGGCCTCGGGAAGCGCCGACCAGGACCTGCTGACCGCCTACGTCGACAAGTGGCAGGCTGGCTCCGGCGGTGACATCCACGCGGGGCTGAAGAAGGTGGACGGGCAGATCGACGACGAGCTGGCGCAGTCCGACGGCGGGGCGCCGTGACGGTCGCCACCACCGCCCCGCCGGACGCCGCGCAGCAGGCCGCCGCGCAACAGGCAGCCCGCCGCCGGTCGGCCCGGCGGGCGGCCCGGCGACGCCGGCTCACGGTGCTGGCGTTCATGAGCCCGTGGGTCGTCGGCTTCGGCGTGTTCTTCGCCTACCCGCTGGTGACCACCGCCGTGCTCTCCTTCACCCACTACGACCTGCTGAGCTCGCCGAAGTTCATCGGGCTGGCCAACTACCGCTTCATGGCCCGCGACCCGAACTTCTGGCCGAGCGTGCGCAACAGCGCGTGGATGATTCTCATCGCGGTGCCGGTCACGGTCGCCTTCGCGTTCTGCGTCGCGCTGACGGTCAGCAAGGCCAAGCGCGGGGCGACCGCGCTGCGCACGGTCTTCTACCTGCCGACGCTCGCCCCGCCGGTCGCGGCGACGCTCGGCTTCGTGTTCCTGCTCAACCCGCGGACCGGGCCGATAAACCAGGTGCTCGCGCTGCTGCACCTGCCGCAGCCGCTGTGGTTCGACGACCCTCACCTGGCCAAGCCGTCCCTGACGTTGCTCGGCATGTGGGGCGTCGGCGCCATCATGATCATCTTCCTCGCGGCGCTGCTGGACGTGCCGGTGCACCTGTACGAGGCAGCGGCTCTCGACGGGGCCAACGCGTGGCAGCGGTTGGTGCACGTGACGCTGCCGACCATCAGCCCGGTGATCCTCTTCGCCGTCATCACCGGAGTCATCGACGGCCTGCAGTACTTCACCCAGGGCTACGTCGCCGGCACGGTCGCGGGGGGTGGGGACGCCGGAGCCGGCTCGGGCAGCAGCCTCGGCTACCCGGAGGGATCGACCCTGTTCTACCCGGTCTGGCTCTACCAGCAGGGCTTCCAGTACTTCCACATGGGCTACGCCTCCGCGATGGCGGTGGTGCTCTTCGTCATCTCTCTGGTCGTCACGGCCGCGCTGCTGCGCAGTGCGCGCCACTGGGTCCACACCGCGAGCGGCTCGTGGTGACCGTCGCGTCGTTGACCCGCCGTACGCCGACGCGGGCCGCGACCCGCCAGCGCCGGGCCAGGTTCCTGGCCGCGGTCGGTCAGCACAGCGTCGCCATCGTGCTCGTCATCATCTTCCTGGCGCCGTTCGGCTTCATCGTCATGACAGCCCTGATGAGCGACGCACAGGCGCTGTCCGGCAGCCTCTGGCCGCACCCGTTCCGCTGGGCCAACTTCCACGACGTGTTCACCAGCACCAGGCTGATGCGCTACGCGGGCAACACCATGATCTACGCCCTGCTGAGCACCGCCGGTGTCCTGATCTCCAGCATCCCGGTCGCCTACGCCCTCTCGCGCCTGCGGTGGCGCGGTCGTCAGCTGGCGCTGGTGGTCGTGCTGGCCGCGATGATGCTGCCGACACAGGTCACCGTCGTCCCCCAGTACGTGATGTTCGCCAAGCTGCACTGGGTCGGGCACCTCGCCCCGCTCATCGTGCCGAACTTCTTCGGGGACGCCTTCTCCATCTTCCTGCTGCGGCAGTTCTTCCTCACCATCCCGCAGGACTACGTCGACGCCGCGCGGGTCGACGGTGCGGGGGAGTGGCGCATCCTGCTCTCGGTTGTCGTGCCGCTCGCCCGGCCGGCGATCTCGGCCGTCGCGCTGTTCAGCTTCCTCTACGCCTGGAACGACTTCTTCGGGCCCTTGTTGTACGTCGGTGAGAACACCTCCAACTGGACCCTGTCGGTGGCACTGGCGAACTTCCGCTCGCTCTACCACGTCCAGTGGAACCTGACGATGGCCGCGACCCTGCTGTTCATGCTGCCCGTCCTGATCCTGTTCCTCGCCGCACAGAAGGCCTTCATCGAGGGCGTCACGCTCACGGGGGTCAAGGGATGAAGATCGCCGTGGTGGGCGGTGGGTCGACCTACACGCCCGAGCTCGTGTCCGGGATCGCCGGCCAGCGCGATCGGCTGCCGGTCGACGAGCTCGCGCTGATGGACATCGACGAGGTGCGTCGCGACGTCGTCGGCGGACTCGCCGAGCGCATGCTGCGCAAGCAGGACTGGGACGGGCGACTGACCGTCACCGACTCGACCGACGAGGCGCTCGACGGGGCCGACGCGGTCCTGCTGCAGCTGCGGGTGGGTGGCCAGCAGGCCCGCCTGCACGACGAGACGGCGCCGCTCGCGTGCGGGTGCATCGCGCAGGAGACCACCGGCGCCGGTGGCTTCGCCAAGGCGATGAGGACCGTCCCAGTGGTTCTCGACATCGCCGAGCGCGTGCGCAAGAGAGCCGCTCCCGACGCCTGGATCATCGACTTCACGAACCCGGTCGGCATCGTCACCCGCGCGTTGCTGGAGGACGGCCACCGGGCGGTGGGCCTGTGCAACGTGGCCATCGGGCTCCAACGCAGCATCGCGAAACTGTTGGGCACCGAGCCGTCGCGGGTCGCTCTCGAGCAGGTCGGGCTCAACCACCTGACCTGGGTACGTGCGGTCCGCGTCGACGGCCGCGACGTGCTGCCGGACCTGCTGCAGCTTCATGCAGCGGCGCTGGCTGCCCAGCTCCAGCTGCCCGAGGCACTGCTGCACGAGCTGGGCGCGCTGCCGTCCTACTACCTGCGCTACTTCTACGCGCACTCCCAAGTGCTCCGGGAGCAGCAGACCGAGGAGCCACGGGCTGCGGCGGTGGCTCGGATCGAGGCGGAGCTGCTGCAGATGTACCGGGACCCGGCGCTGACCGAGAAGCCGGCCCTGCTCGAGCAGCGCGGCGGCGCGTTCTACAGCGAGGCCGCGGTCGACCTGCTCACGTCACTGGTCACCGGCAGCGGCGACGTCCAGGTCGTCGACGTGCGCAACGACGGGGCACTGGCCGGGCTCGCCGACGACGACGTGGTGGAGGTGC
>JAVEDG010000325.1 GCA_030841245.1 Actinomycetota bacterium | reverse complement strand
GGTGATCGGCGGCGAGCGGATCGGCGTGTCGGACTCGCTGCGTGTCGTCGCGACCACGACCGGGGGCGGGACACACCGCAGGACCGTCCTGGTCGCGGTGTCCGGCAGCGAGGCCGGGCGAACCCTGCACGTCGCCCTGGTCGTGCTGCTCGTCGGGGTCCCCGCCCTCGTCGGCGGGTTCGCGCTGGCCTGCTGGTTCCTCGTCGGGGCCGCACTCCAGCCCGTGAGCGCGCTGCGGCGAGGCGCCGCCGCGATCAGGGAGGCGGGCTCGGGTGCCCGCCTGCCCGTGCCGCCGACCCGCGACGAGGTGGCCCACCTGGCCGCGACGCTCAACGACATGCTGGACCGGCTGGCGGCGGGCAGCGCCCGGCAACGTGACTTCGTCGCCGACGCGGCCCACGAGCTGCGCAGCCCGCTCGCGTCGATCCGCACCCAGCTCGAGGTCGCACGGGCCCACCCCGAGATCGCCGAGTGGGAGGAGACCGCCGACGGCGTGCTCGTCGACGTCGCACGGCTGAGCCGGCTGGCCGACGCGCTGCTGCTGCTGGCCCGGCTGGACGACGACGCGCCGTCGCGACACGGCCACGAGCGGACCGATCTCGGCGCGGTGGCGGCCACCGTCGCGTCCCGCCCCGGTCGGCGGGTGCCCGTGCTCGTCGACCTCGGCGAGCGAGCGGTGGTCGTCGCGGCCGGCGAGGACGCGATCGCCAGCGTGCTCGACAACCTCATCGGCAACGCCGACCGTCACGCGGCGACGACGGTGCGGGTCTCGGTGCGCGCCGACCCCGATGACGGCGTCGTGGAGGTCGTCGACGACGGCCCGGGCATCCCGGCTGCGCAGCGCGACCGGGTCTTCGAGCGGTTCGCCCGGCTGGACGGGGCCCGGGCGAGCGACTCCGGAGGCAGCGGTCTCGGCCTGGCGATCGTGGCTCGCCTGGTCCGCTCCTGCGCAGGCACGGTCCGGCTCCTCGATGCCGGCCCGGGCCTGCGGGCCGAGGTCCGGCTGCCGCTCGCACCGGCGGACGTCCCGGCCGGGGTCGCCGGTGGATGACCATTGCGTTCAGCGTGGCTTCAGGTGCGGTTTGCCACATTGAGCGCAACCGGTCCTGCGAGGACGCGCCGGCCCACGGCGCACCTGCTCTCGGGACATCTGATGCGGAGGTCGACGGCCATGATCAGAGCAGCGTGGATGGCAACGGGACTGGCGGCGGCAGCGGCCACGGGGGTGGTGCTCGGGTCCACTGGGTCGGGCAGCGCAGCCGTGGGCGGTCCGCCGACGACGTTCTCGACAGCCGTGTTCACCAACCCGCAGGCCAACCCCTACTACCCGCTGAAGCCGGGCCTGGTGCTCAGGTATCACGGCAGGGACGGCGCAGAGAAGTTCCGCGAGCGCGTGGCCGTCACCCACCACACGAAGATGGTCGACGGGGTGCGGGCCCGCGTCATCCACGACGTGCTGCGTCGAGCCGACGGCACCGTCGCGGAGGCGACGCACGACTGGTACGCCGCTGACAACCGGGGCAACGTCTGGTACCTCGGGGAAGCGACGGCGACCTACTCCCGGGACGGCCGGGTCACCAGCCGCGAAGGGTCCTGGCAGGCGGGCGTCAACGGCGCCGTTCCCGGTCTGATCATGCCGGCCGACCCCCGACCCACGGACGCCTACCGACAGGAGTACTGGGGCGGCCACGCGGAGGACCAGGCGTGGATCGTCCAGCACCGTACGTCGGTCACGGTGCCGCTCGGCACCTACCACCGCGTGGTCCGCAGCTACGAGTGGAGCCGCCTCGAGAAGGCCAACGTCTCGGTGAAGTTCTACGCTCGGGGCCTGGGGATCGTGATGGAGCGCGACGTCGCGGGAGGCTCCGAGGTCTTCAAGCTGGTGAGTGTCACGCGGTAGCGGTCGCGGACAGGCACTGACCAGGCGACCGAGGGCAAGGTGCTGCGGTGCGGGTGCTGCTCGTGGAGGACGAGCCTTCGCTGGCGGAGACCGTCGAGCGGGCCCTTCGCCGGGCCGGCTTCGCGGTCGACGTCGCCGCAGACGGCGTGGACGGCCTGCACCAGGCGCGGGAGTTCGTCTACGACGCGCTCGTCCTCGACGTCATGCTGCCGGGCCTGAGCGGGCTCGACGTGCTCCGCGACCTGCGCAGCCGGGGGCAGTGGGCGCCCGTCCTGATCCTGACCGCACGGGACGACAGCAAGGACATCGCCGCGGCCCTCGACCTCGGTGCCGACGACTACCTGACCAAGCCCTTCTCGCTCGAGGTCCTCGTCGCCAGGCTGCGTGCCCTGCTGCGACGCGGTGCTCCCGAACGGCCGGTCGTCCTGAACGCCGGCGACCTCAGGCTGGACCCGGCGCTGCGCCGGTGCGAGCGGGCGGGGCAGCAGGTCGCGCTCACCGCGCGCGAGTTCGCCGTGCTCGAGTTCCTGCTCCGACGAGCGGGAGAGGTCGTGCCGAAGGCGACGGTCCTCGAGCACGTCTGGGACACCAACTTCGACGGCGACCCGAACATCGTGGAGGTGTACGTCGGCTACCTGCGCAAGAAGGTGGACGCCCCGTTCGGACGCCGCTCGATCGAGACCGTGAGAGGGGCCGGCTACCGGCTGCGGTCAGATGGCGGGTGACGAGCCGCGCGCCACGGCGCTGTCTGGCTGGTCACCACGGGCCCGCCTGACCGTCGCCACCGCGATCGTCATCGCGGCGGTGCTGGCGGCCGCGTCGGTCCTCACGGTGGTGGCGCTGCAACGCAGCCTGCTCTCGTCCATCGACACGGCTGCTCGCGACGATGCGCGCGACATCGCGGCGGAGGCCGGACGGGTCCGCCCGCACGGGCTTGTCGTGCCGCCGACACCCGACGCGGCCGTCCAGGTCATCGACGCTCGTGGGCGTGTCATCGCCGCTTCGCACGGAGCACCCCGACGGCCGCTGCTGGCGAGCCGTGGCTCGCCCGAGGCGCCGGTCACGGCGATCGGTCGTCTCGCGATGTCGAACACCGCCGACTCCTACCACGTCGCGGCACTGCGGACGCGGGACGGGAGCCTCACGATCCTCGTCGCGCTCCCCAGCGACGACGTCGCCGAGGCCGTGGACCGGTTGACCGTGGTGATCCTCGTCGGAGCCCCGACGCTCCTGGCGATCCTGGTCGCCCTCTCCTGGCTGGTCGTCGGGCGGGCCCTCGCGCCCATGACCGCCCTGTACCGCCGCCAGGAGGAGTTCGTCAGCGACGCGGCGCACGAGCTGCGAACTCCGCTCTCCGCCCTGATGGCCCGGCTCGAGCTCGCGGAGCAGGATGAGGAGATCGACGTGCGCGCGGATGTGCCGCGCCTGCGCGCGGAGGTGGCCCGCCTGGCGTCACTCGTCGACGGGTTGCTGGCGTTGGTCCGGGCCGACAACGGGGCTCTGGAAAGCGAGGACGTGGACCTCGACGACGTCGTCCGCGGGTCCGTCCGACGGCTCCTGGGCGGCAGCCCGCTGACGGTGGACACGTCTGCCGTTCGACCCGTCCGTGTCCGCGGCGACGCGGCCGCACTGGGCCGTCTCGTCGACAACCTGGTGCAGAACGCCGCACACAACGCGGCCTCCCGGATCTGGATTGCCCTCGGCACGGAGAAGGCCACTGCCGTGCTGACCGTGGCCGACGACGGAGCCGGCGTCCCGGCAGCTGATCGCGAGCGCGTCTTCGACCGCTTCACCAGGCTCGACGCGTCGCGGGCCCGGCCGGACGGAGGGGTCGGCCTCGGTCTGGCCATCGTCCGGGCCGTCGCCGTGGCCCATCGTGGAGAGGTCCGGGTGGCGGACAACCAGCCGGGCGCCCGCCTCGTCGTCCGCCTCCCATCGGTGCCGTCCGGACCACGCGCCTAAGGCGTCACGTGAAGCCCCGGCTAGGGTCCGCGGGTGGCTGGTCGGGCGCTGCGGGGCGAGCCGCTCTCGCTCGACGAGGCGCGGCGTACGGCGTTGGCCGCGCAGGGCCTCGGCGGGACCAGGTCAGGGCGCAGCGACGCGCGGTCCCTGCGCCGCGTCACTGATCGGCTGGGCGTCCTGCAGGTCGACTCGGTCAACGTGCTCGTCCGGTCGCACTACCTGCCGGTGTTCACCCGCGTCGGCGGCTACCCGCGCGCGACGCTGGACCGGATGGCATGGGGCCCGACCTCTCAGCGACGCCTGTTCGAGTACTGGGGCCACAAGGCCTCCCTGCTGCCGCTCGACCTGCACCCGCTGCTGAGGTGGCGGATGGACGCGGCTCGCGCGCACGTGTTCGGCGGTGACATCAGGCAGTACCGCACGCTTATCGACCCCGCGCTGCTGCTCGCGCCGTGGGCCGTGATCGAAGGCATGTGGCGGCTCGGTGATTCAGGTCCGGCGCTGGCCGAGCGGGTGCTGGCGGTGCTCGCCGAGCGCGGACCGGTCGCGGCGGGGGAGATCGAGGATCCGGGCGAGCGCCGCCTCGAGTCGGGCGGGCTGTGGAACTGGAACGACGTCAAGGTGGTGCTCGAATGGCTGCTGTACGCCGGGCAGGTGACCGTGGCGTCCCGGCGCGGCTTCCGGCGGGTCTACGACCTCACCGAACGGGTGCTGCCGGCCGAGGTGCTGGACCGGCCGGCGCCGTGGCGCGAGGACGCGCAGCGCGAACTGACCCGGATCGCGGCCCGCGCGTACGGCGTGGCCGGCGAGCCGGAGCTGCGCGACTACTTCCACCTCCCCGCGGCCGAGTCGAAGGCGCGGGTCGCCGAGCTGGTCGGGACCGGAGAGTTGGTCCCGGTCGACGTCGACGGCGTGCGCCGCCAGAGCTACCGCTGGCACGAGGCCCGGACGCCCGCAACAGTCGAGACTCGCGCCCTGCTCTCGCCGTTCGACTCCCTGATCTGGGACCGCGACCGTACCCTGGCGCTGTTCGGCTTCCACTACCGGATCGGGATCTACACGCCGGCAGCACAGCGGACACACGGCTACTACGTGCTGCCGTTCCTGCTCGGCGACCGGCTGGTGGCCCGCGTCGACCTCAGGTCCGAGCGCGACCGGTCGACCCTCGTCGTTCCCGAGGCGCATGCCGAGCGGGTCGTCGGCGGGCGACGGGTCGCGGCCCGCACAGTGGTGACCGAGCTGGCCGAGGAGCTGGCTCTGATGGCCGGCTGGCTCGAGCTCGACCGGATCGAGGTCGGAGAACGGGGCGATCTGGCGGCCCCGCTGCGCCGGGCCGTCCGCTGAGGCAGGCGGTCGGGCCGACGCAGCGGTACCGGTCGGGTCTCAGCCGAGCGCGTCGCAGACGCCAGGGGTGAAGCCCGTGTCGAAGTGCCCGGTGGAGATGTCCACCGTGGCGGTGCCGTCGGCGTAGTCGGTCTCGATGTAGCGCCCGTTCTGGCCGGCGATGAAGCCCTGGTGGGGCGCGGTGAACAACGCGTCGTTGCCGGTGATCAGCACCTGCACCGTCCCGCTCCCGTCGTCGAAGACGGTGAGCTGGCCGCCCTCCTTGCTGCTCAGCGACCTGCCATTGGCCGGGTTCGTCAGGGTGTAGGTGAAGTCCTCGACGTACGCCCGGTCGCGCACCGTGCCGTCCTGCAGGGTCTTGACGGTCTCGGACTCCCAGCCGTACATGTGCCGGTCGATCGGGAAGTCGCACAGGACTCCTGCGGCGAAGGTGCGCGAGCTGTCGACGTAGGTGCGCGAGCGGTCGGGCGCTGCCGCACCTGCGGGGCCAGCGGTCAGGGCGGCCGTACCGACGACCAGCGTCGTGGCGGCGAGAACGTGTAACGAGCGCATGTGACGTACCTCCGGGATCGGCGTTGGTGCTCTGACGAAGGACCGTAGACCTTTTTGGTCCTGATGCTGGAGATGGCGCTGCAACAACCACCGAATCGTTATCCGCGGCGAAATGACACGGCTCGGCTATCCTTCCGTCATGGGCGAACAACCCGATGGCCCTCTGTTCTTCACCGGGGACGACCCGATGTCGGTCACGGCCGACCTGCTCAACACCATCGACCTGCTGGCCACACCGGCGGACCGGCTGACCGAGCAGCGGCACCTGCGCCTGTTCCTCGAGGGGCACGGCTACCCGGCGCGGCCGGTCCGGACAGGCGACCTCGGCACGGTGAGCCGGTTGCGCGAGCAGCTGCGCGCCGTCTGGCAGGCCGACGACCTGGCCATCGCGGCGGACCGGCTCAACTCGCTGCTGACCCGGCACCGCCCGGTCCCACGGCTCCGGCTCGGTCCCGACGGCGCCGATGTCGAGTTCGGGGACCGCAGCGCCCCTGTCCGAGCCATGATCGACGACGTCCTCGGTGCCCTGCTGCAGGAGCTGGCGGCGCACGGCACGGCACGGCTGGGTACCTGTGTCGGTGACCCCTGCCGGTGCGTGTTCCTCGACCGGTCCCGCAACCGCGCCCGCCGCTACTGCTGCGAGATCTGCACCAACCGCGCGGCCGCAGCGGCATTCCGTCGACGGGAGCGGGAGGCTCGCCGGTCCCGGTAGCCGTGGAGGTCGGCGGTGGTCGACCGTCGGGTCGGCGGGGCTCGACCGGAGCCGCCGTACGCGCAGGGCGAACGGCCAGCGCTGGAAATGGCGCCCGGCGAGGTCTGCTGAGGTGGTGCCCACCGACGAGACCCGGGCGCTGGACGCCTACTCCCAGATCGTCACAGACGTGGCCGCCGCGCTGACGCCCCACGTGGCGGCACTCACCGTGCGGGGGACCGACCGCCGCGGCAGGGCCTTGCAGGGTGCGGGCTCGGGAGTCGTCTTCACCGAGGACGGGTTCCTGCTCACCAACGCACACGTGGTCAGCGGAGCCGAAGGCGGCTCGGCCGCCTTCGCAGACGGGACGGAGGTCGACTTCGACGTGGTAGGTGCCGATCCGCTCTCCGACCTCGCCGTGGTCCGGGGCCGCGGGCCGGTGCCGGCACCAGCGACACTCGGCGACGCCGACCGGCTGCGGGTGGGTCAGCTGGTGGTCGCCGTCGGCAACCCGCTCGGTCTCTCCGGGTCGGTGACGGCGGGCGTCGTCAGCGGACTCGGGCGATCGCTGCCCACCCGGTCGGGACGGGCCGGCCGGGTCGTCGAAGACGTCATCCAGACCGACGCCGCGCTCAACCCGGGCAACTCCGGCGGTGCGCTCGCCGACGCGCACGGCGACGTCGTGGGCATCAACACGGCGGTCGCCGGGGTCGGCCTCGGTCTCGCCGTACCCGTCAACACGACCACGCGGCGCATCATCGCGTCGCTGCTGTCCGAGGGCCGGGTACGCCGCGCCTACCTCGGCCTGGTGTCGACCCCGATGCCGCTCCCCGAGCCCACGGCCGGCCGGCTCGGCGCACGCCGGGCGCTGCGCGTCATCGACGTCGTGGCGGGCTCCCCCGCCGATGCGGCAGGACTGCACCCCGGTGATGTCGTCGTGAGCGCCGGTCGCGAGCCGGTCAGCGGCGCGCAGAGCCTGCAGCGACTGCTCTTCGCGGACGCGATCGGACGCCCGCTGCCGGTCACGGTGCTGCGCTCGGGTGCGATGGTCGACGTGATCGCGGTGCCCACCGAGCTGACCGGCTGACGACCCGGCAGCGGCCGCTGGGTCGGCGCTAGATGTTCGACGCGTCGGGAGGGACACCGTCCGGGACCGGCGGGGTCGCACCGGCGGTCGTCGGCGGTGCCGCTCGGCCGAAGTCCAGCGTGTACGCCGTCATGGACAGCGAGCCGTAGGTGTAACCGTCGACGAGCACCTCGGTGCCGTGCCCGCTCGCGTCGGCCAGGCCGGCGAGGTAGAGCAGCGGGATGAAGTGGTCGGGCGTCGGCACCGCGTGCCGGTAGTCGTGGTGGGCATCGAGCCGAGCCACGTCGGTCGGGTCCTGCGTCATCCGCGCCTTCGCGTCCTCGTCGAAGCGCTGGGCCCAGTCGTACCCGTCGTCGGGCTTGGACCAGTCCATGCCGCCGAGGTTGTGCACCACGTTGCCGCTGGCGATGACGAGCACCCCGCTGCTGCGCAGGCCGGCGAGCCGCTTGCCGAGGCCGAGGTGGTAGTCGAGCGGCTTGTCGGCGTTGATGGACAGCTGTACGACGGGGATCGATGCGTCGGGGAAGGCGTGCACCAGCACCGACCAGGTGCCATGGTCGATCCCCCAACTGTCGGTGTCGAGCCCGACCCACGTCGGCTGGACGAGGTCGGCCACCTCCTCGGCCAGCTGCGGGTCGCCGGGGGCGTCGTACTCCACGGCGAAGAGCTCGTCGGGGAAGCCGTAGAAGTCGTGGATCGTCCTCGGTGCACGCATCGCGGTGACCGCTGTGGCATTGATGTACCAGTGGGCCGAGACGACGAGGAT
>JAVEDG010000171.1 GCA_030841245.1 Actinomycetota bacterium | reverse complement strand
ATGTAGGTCGCGAGCTGGCCTTCGTCGTAGACGATCTGCATCCCGCGCCCTCCGAGCACGTAGGACGGCCGTACCAGCACGGGGTAACCGACCTCGGCCGCTGCCCGGCGCGCGCCGTCGTAGGACGTGGCCGTGCCGTGCTTGGGGGCGACCAGCCCGGCGTCGGCGAGCACCTCGGAGAACGCGCCGCGGTCCTCGGCCAGGTGGATTGCCTCCGGGCTGGTGCCGACGATGGGCACGCCGGCGTCCTTGAGCCGCTGGGCGAGCCCGAGCGGGGTCTGGCCACCGAGCTGGACGATGACGCCGAGCACCGGGCCGGCCTGCTGCTCGGCGTGCACCACCTCGAGGACGTCCTCGAGGGTCAGCGGCTCGAAGTACAGCCGGTCGGAGGTGTCGTAGTCGGTCGAAACCGTCTCGGGGTTGCAGTTGACCATCACCGTGCGCAGCCCCTGCCCGCGGAGCGCGAAGGACGCGTGCACGCACGAGTAGTCGAACTCGATGCCCTGCCCGATCCGGTTCGGCCCGCTGCCGAGGATGATCACCGCGGGCTCCGCGCGCGGGGCGACCTCGGTCTCCTCGTCGTAGGACGAGTAGTGGTACGGCGTCGTGGCCTCGAACTCCGCGGCACAGGTGTCGACCGTCTTGTAGACGGGCCGGATGCCCAGGGCGTGCCGCACGCCGCGCACGACGTCCTCGGGCATGCCCCGCAGCCGCCCGAGCGCCGCGTCGGAGAAGCCGTGGCGCTTGGCCCGGGCCAGCAGGCCTCGGTCGAGCTCGGGCGCGCGGGCGATCACGGCCGCGAGCTCGTTGAGCAGCTGTACCTGGGCGAGGAACCACGGGTCGATCCCGGTGGCCGCGTGGGTCCGGTCGACGCTCGCTCCCGCCAGCAGGGCCTGCTGCACGACCCGCAGCCGCCCGTCGTGCGGCACCGCCGCCCGCGCCAGCAGCTCCTCCACCACTTCTTCGTTGATCATGCAGGACCCGGCCACCTGGCCCACGTCCGCCGGCCAGTCGAACTCGCTGCCCTTGCTCTCCAACGACCGCAGCGCCTTCTGCAGCGCCTCGGTGAAGCTGCGCCCGATCGCCATCGCCTCGCCGACGCTCTTCATGTGCGTGGTCAGGGTCGGATCCGCGCCGGGAAACTTCTCGAAGGCGAACCGCGGCACCTTGACCACGACGTAGTCCAGGGCCGGCTCGAAGGACGCCGGGGTCTCGCGGGTGATGTCGTTGGGGATCTCGTCGAGGGTGTAGCCGACGGCCAGCTTGGCGGCGATCTTGGCGATCGGGAAGCCGGTGGCCTTCGACGCCAGGGCGGAGGACCGCGAGACGCGCGGGTTCATCTCGATCACGATCACGCGGCCGTCGACCGGGTCGACCGCGAACTGGATGTTGCACCCGCCGGTGTCGACCCCGACCGCGCGGATCACGTCGATGGAGATGTCGCGCAGCCGCTGGTACTCGCGATCGGTCAGCGTCATCGCCGGCGCCACCGTGATCGAGTCGCCGGTGTGCACCCCCATCGGGTCGAGGTTCTCGATAGAGCAGACGACCACGACGTTGTCCGCCCGGTCGCGCATCAGCTCGAGCTCGTACTCCTTCCAACCGAGGACCGACTGCTCCAGCAGCACCTCGGTCGTCGGGCTCGCCTGCAGCCCGGCACCGGCCATGCGACGCAGCCCCGCCTCGTCGCGGGCCAGACCGGAGCCCGCGCCACCCATCGTGAACGACGGCCGGACGACGACCGGGTAGCCGAGCTCACCGGCCGCGACCAGGCACTCGTCGATCGTGTGCGCGATGACGCTGCGCGCCGACTCGGCACCGATGTCGGCGACGATCTCCTTGAACCGCTGTCGGTCCTCCCCGGCCTCGATCGCGTCGACGTTGGCGCCGATCAGCTCGACGCCGTACTCCTCGAGGACGCCCGACTCGTGCAGCGCCATCGCGGTGTTCAGTGCGGTCTGCCCGCCGAGGGTCGCGAGCAGCGCGTCGGGCCGCTCCTTGTCGATCACCTTCGCGACGATCTCGGGGGTGATGGGCTCGATGTAGGTCGCGTCGGCGAACTCCGGGTCGGTCATGATCGTGGCCGGGTTGCTGTTGACGAGCACCACCCGCAGCCCCTCGTCGCGCAGCACCCGGCAGGCCTGGGTCCCGGAGTAGTCGAACTCGCAGGCCTGGCCGATGACGATCGGCCCCGAGCCGATCACCAGGACGCTGGAGATGTCGGTGCGGCGGGGCATCAGGCGGCGCCTTTCGCGTGGTCGAGCAGGTCGACGAAACGGTCGAAGAGGTACGCCGCGTCGTGCGGACCCGCGGCCGCCTCCGGGTGGTACTGCACGGAGAAGGCAGGGACGTCGTGGCAGCGCAGCCCCTCGACGACCCCGTCGTTGAGGCCGACGTGGGAGACCGAGGCCGCGCCGTACGGCGTGTCGAACGCGCCCTCGACCGGGGCGTCGACGGCGAAGCCGTGGTTGTGCGCCGTGACCTCGACCCGCCCCGTGGTGCGGTCCTGCACCGGCTGGTTGATGCCGCGGTGCCCGAAGCGCAGCTTGTACGTCGAGCGGCCGAGCGCCCGACCGAGGACCTGGTTGCCGAAGCAGATGCCGAACAGCGGGACGCCACGGTCCAGCACCGCGCGGGTCAGCTCGACGGCCCGGTCGGCGGTGGCAGGGTCGCCAGGGCCGTTGGACAGGAACACCCCGTCGGCACCGGTGGCCAGCAGCTCGTCCGGCGTCGCGCTGGCCGGGAGCACGTGGACCCGGATGCCGCGCTCGGCCATCCGGACGGGGGTCATCCGCTTGATCCCGAGGTCCAGCGCCGCCACGGTGAACCGCACCGGGCCGGCCGGCTCCACGACGTACGGCATCGTCGTCGTGACCTCGCCCGTGAGATCGGCGCCGGCCATGGGAGGGCTTTGCAGCACCCTCTGCCACAACCGTGCCGGATCCAGGTCCACCGAAGAGACAACGGCGCGCATGGCGCCGTGCGAGCGCAGGTGCCGGGTGAGCGCCCGGGTGTCGATGGCGCTGATGCCGACCACGCCCTGCTCGGCCAGTGCGTCGCCCAGCGGCCGGCGGGAGCGCCACGACGACGGCAGCGGCGACGGGTCGCGCACGACGTAGCCGCTGACCCTGATCCGGTCGGACTCGGCGTCCTCGTCGTTGACCCCCGTGTTGCCGATGTGCGGGGCGGTCATCACGACGACCTGCCGGTGGTACGACGGGTCCGTCAGCGTCTCCTGGTAGCCCGTCATGCCGGTCGAGAACACCGCCTCGCCGAACGTCTCGCCCACCGCTCCGTAGGCCTCGCCCCGGAAGGTCCGCCCGTCCTCCAGGACGAGCAGGGCAGCGCCACTGCGAGTGCTCATCGGAGTGTTCATACGAGCTTCCCATCGAGAACGGTGGGGCGACCGCGCAGGAAGGTGGCGACGACGGCGCCGGGCAGCTCGCGACCGGCGTACGGCGTGTTGCGACTGCGTGAGGTCAGGGCGAACGGGTCGATCCTCCGCCGGGCCGCGGGGTCGACCAGCACGAGGTTCGCGGGCGAGCCCGCCTGCAGCGGCCGGCCCTGGTCCTCGACCAGCCCGATACGGGCGGGTCGCACCGACATCCGGTCGGCCACCCCGGCCCAGTCGAGCAGCCCGGTCTCGACCATCGCCTCCTGCACCACCGACAGCGCGGTCTCCAGGCCGAGCATGCCGAAGGCGGCGGCCGCCCACTCGCAGTCCTTGTCCTCGTGCGAGTGCGGCGCGTGGTCGGTGGCGACCGCGTCGATGGTGCCGTCAGCAAGCGCCTCGCGCAGGGCGGCGACGTCCTCGGCGGTACGCAGCGGCGGGTTCACCTTGAACACCGGGTCGTACGACGTGGCGAGCTCGTCGGTGAGCAGCAGGTGGTGCGGGGTGACCTCGGCCGTGACGTTCCAGCCCTTGGACTTGGCCCAGCGCAGGATCTCGACCGAGCCCGCACTCGAGACGTGGCAGACGTGCAGCCTGGACCCGACGTGGGCGGCCAGCAGGACATCGCGCGCGATGACGGCCTCCTCGGCGACGGCCGGCCAGCCGGCCAGCCCGAGCACCCCGGAGAGCTCGCCCTCGTTCATCTGCGCATCGACCGTCAGCCGCGGCTCCTGCGCGTGCTGGGCCACGACTCCGCCGAAGGCCTTGACGTACTCCAGCGCGCGCCGCATCAGCACCGCGTCGGACACGCAGTTGCCGTCGTCGGAGAAGACCCGCACCCGCGCCGCGGACTCGGCCATCGCACCCAGCTCGGCCAGCGCCCGGCCGGCCAGTCCGACCGTCACCGCCCCGACCGGGTGCACGTCGCAGTGCCCCGCCTCGCGGCCCAGCCGCCAGACCTGCTCGACGACCCCGGCGGTGTCGGCGACCGGGTCCGTGTTGGCCATCGCGTGCACGGCGCTGAACCCGCCCATCGCCGCCGCCGCTGTCCCGGTCTGCACGGTCTCGGCGTCCTCGCGCCCCGGTTCGCGCAGGTGCGTGTGCAGGTCGACCAGGCCCGGGAGAGCGACCAGCCCGCCGGCGTCGACGACCTCGGCGCCGGACCGCGACAGCCCCGTCCCGACCTCGGTGATCGCCCCGTCCTCGAGGACGAGGTCGGCGGGGTCGGCGCCCAGCGGGCGCGCGCCCTTCACCACGAACGTCCGCGTGCTCACGCGTCCTCCCCGATCCCGTCGGACCCGGACAGCAGCAGGTAGAGCACGGCCATCCGCACACTGACCCCATTGGTGACCTGCTCGACGATGGTCGACCGTGGCGAGTCGGCGACCTCGGCCGAGATCTCCATGCCGCGGTTCATCGGGCCGGGGTGCATCACGATCGCGTGCTCGGGGAGCAGCCCCATCCGCCGCCCGTCGAGACCGTAGCGGCGGCTGTACTCACGTGCGCTGGGGAAGAACCCACCGCCGTCCAGGTTCATGCGCTCGCGCTGCACGCGCAGCATCATCACCACGTCGCTCTTGTCCAGCTCGCCGTCGAGGTCGTACGACGTGGCGCACGGCCACGTGTCGACACCGACCGGGAGCAGGGTCGGGGGCGCGACCAGGGTGACCTCCGCGCCCAGGGTGTGCAGCAGCAACACGTTGGAGCGGGCGACCCGTGAGTGCAGCACGTCACCGACGATGGTGACCCGCTTGCCCGCGAGGTCGCCCTCGCCACCGGTCAGCCGACGTCGCATGGTGAAGGCGTCGAGCAACGCCTGGGTGGGGTGCTCGTGGGTCCCGTCGCCGGCATTGACGACGCTGCCCCGGATCCAGCCGGAGGTGGCCAGCCGGTGCGGCGCCCCGGACGCCGAGTGCCGCACGACCACGGCGTCGGCGCCCATCGCCTCCAGGGTGAGCGCGGTGTCCTTGAGACTCTCGCCCTTGGAGACGCTCGACCCCTTCGCCGAGAAGTTGATCACGTCGGCGGACAGCCGCTTGGCGGCCGCCTCGAACGAGATCCTGGTGCGTGTCGAGTCCTCGAAGAACAGGTTGACGACGGTCCGGCCGCGCAGCGTCGGCAGCTTCTTGATCGGCCGGTCGGCCAACCGGGCCAGCTCCTCGGCGGTGTCCAGCACCAGGACGGCGTCGTCGCGACTGAGATCGGCCGCGGACAGCAGGTGTCGGTTCATCGTGCCGGACCCCCGGGTCCGATCAGGACGGCGTCGCGGCCGTCGGACTCCTCGAGCAGGACCGAGACCCGCTCGTGCATGGAGGTGGGCAGGTTCTTGCCGACGTAGTCCGCCCGGATCGGCAGCTCGCGGTGGCCGCGGTCGACGAGGACCGCGAGCTGGACCAGCCGGGGGCGACCGAGGTCACCGAGGGCGTCCAGGGCGGCTCGGATGGTGCGCCCGGAGAAGAGCACGTCGTCGACCAGGACGACCGTGCGCCCGTCGACGCCCTCGGCCGGGAGGTCGGTGTGCTCGAGGGCCCGGGCCGGGTGCAGCCGCAGGTCGTCGCGGTACATCGTGACGTCGAGCGCCCCGACCGGGACACGGGTCCCCTCGACCGCCGCGAGCCGCTCGGCGAGGCGGTGCGCGAGCGGGACCCCGCGCCTGGGGATGCCGAGCAGCAGGACCCCCTCGGGACCCTTGTTGCGCTCGATGATCTCGTGGGCGATACGGGTCAGGGCCCGCGCGATGTCCGGTCCCTCGAGGACCGGTCGGGCGGGACCCTCAGGCTGCACGCGCGCCGGCTGACTGTGGGTAGGCGTCATCCACCGACCTCCTTCCCCGCCTCACCGGACGGGTCGTTAAAGGACGTCCTGCTTGCGCCGCGGACGTTACCACCCGGACCGGCGCGCGGACGGTACCGCCACCCGGGTGACGAACGGCGAATCGCTTGACCAGCCAATTAACTCTTCGTAACACTACGGAGCGTCACAACGATACGGGCACGTCGGGGAAAGTCCGGCGTGAATCACGACGAGTGGGTCACCAGGCGTGACCGGGGGGAAGGGACGAGGCACATGCCGTCTGACTACGCACGTGCGTTGGGCTCCCGGTTGCGGGCCATCCGCACCCAGCAGGGGCTCTCGCTGCACGGGGTCGAGGAGAAGTCCAAGGGTCGTTGGAAAGCCGTCGTCGTGGGCTCGTACGAGCGTGGCGACCGCGCGGTCACGGTGCAGCGGCTGGCCGAGCTGGCCGACTTCTACAGCGTGCCGGTCTCCGAGCTGCTCCCGGACAGCACGCCGAACGGCGCGGCCGAGCCGCCGCCCCGGCTGATCATCGACCTGGAGAAGCTGCAGGTCGTCCCCGCCGAGAAGGCGGGCCCGCTGGCCCGCTACGCGGCCACCATCCAGGCCCAGCGCGGCGACTACAACGGCCGGGTCCTCTCGATCCGCCAGGACGACCTGCGCACCCTGGCCGTGATCTACGACGAGACGCCCAGCACGCTGACCGAGCAGCTGATCACCTGGGGCGTGCTCAACCCCGAGGCCCGGCGCGCCCTGGACTGACCGTCCTCACCGCGCTATGCCGGTGCTCGCGGGCTCAGCGCGCAAGCATCGGCTTGAGGTCGAGCAGGCGCGCCAGCAGCCCGTTGACGAAGCCCGGGGAGTCGTCGGTCGACAGCTCCCGCGCCAGCGAGACCGCCTCGCTGATCGCGACGGCGTCGGGCACGTCGTCGCGCCAGAGCAGCTCGTAGGTCGACAGCCGCAGGATGGCCCGGTCGACCGCGGGCATCCGGTCCAGGCTCCAGCCCTGGGAGTACGTCGTGAGCAGCTCGTCGATGCGCTCCCGCTGGGCGAGCACGCCGGTCACCAGCTCCGCCGTGTAGGGCGCCACGGGTGGGTCGGCCAGCTCCTCGCGAGCGGCGAGGGTCGCGCCGACGTCCGTGCCGCGCTGGTCGGCCTCGAAGAGGATGTCCAGCGCGCGCTTGCGGGCCTTGGACCGGGCGCTCACGCGGCCGACCCCCGGTCGCCGGACCGGCTTCCGGAACGCCGAGGCGTCACGCGCCGGTCACCCGCCCGAGGTAGCTGCCGTCCCGGGTGTCGACCTTGACCTTCTCGCCGGTCGTGATGAACAGCGGGACCTGGATCTCAGCCCCCGTCTCGAGCGTGGCCGGCTTGGTGCCGCCGGTGGACCGGTCACCCTGCATGCCCGGCTCCGTGTAGGAGATCGCCAGCTCGACGGCGGCGGGCAGCTCGACGTACAACGGCGTCCCCTCGTGGATCGCGACGACCGCCTCCTGGTTCTCCAGCAGGTACGCCGCACCGTCCCCGAGCGTCGGCGTCGGCACGTGCAGCTGGTCGTAGGACCGCATGTCCATGAACACGAAGTCGTCGCCCTCCTTGTAGAGGTACTGCATGTCCCGCTTGTCCACGGTTGCCGTGTCGACCTTGGTGCCGGCGTTGAACGTCTTGTCGACGACCTTGCCGGAGAGGACGTTCTTGAGCTTGGTGCGCACGAACGCACCGCCCTTGCCCGGCTTCACGTGCTGGAACTCGACCACCGACCAGAGCTGGCCGTCGAGGTTGAGCACCAAACCGTTCTTCAGGTCGTTCGTGGTCGCCACGTCAGTCCTTCTGCGTCGGGGTGGTCAGGCCGCGCTTCGCGGAGCGGGTGAGAGGAGCGGAGCGGGTCAGAGGACCAGGAGGTCCTTGGTGGTGGTGGTCAACAGGTCGGCACCGCCCTCGCGAACGACGAGCGTGTCCTCGATGCGGACTCCTCCGCGCCCCGGGAGGTAGACCCCGGGCTCGACGGTGACCGGCGAACCGACCTCGAGTTTACCCGTGGCCTGCTGGCTGAACGCCGGAGCCTCGTGGATCTCCAGCCCGACCCCGTGCCCCAGGCCGTGAGTGAAGGCGTCGCCGAAGCCGGCCGCGACGACGACGTCGGGGGCGGCGGAGTCGACGCCACGGAGGTCGGCGCCGGGCACCAGGGCATGTCGGCCGGCGCGCTGCGCCCGGCGTACGACGTCGTGGATCTCCCGCTGCCACTCCTCCGGCTCCCGCCCCACGACGAAGGTCCGGGTGCAGTCGGCGTGGTAGCCCCCCACCAGGGCGCCGAAGTCGATCTTGAGCAGGTCGCCGGACTCGATCGTCCGGTCGGTCGGCCGGTGGTGCGGCACCGCGCTGTTGGGCCCGGTCGCGACGATGGTCTCGAAGGCGCGGGCGTCGGCCCCGGCGGCCAGCATCCGGCCGTCCAGGTCGCGCGCCACGTCGCGCTCGGTGCGGCCCGCCCGCACCGTCGGGCAGAGCCCGCGCAGCGCCTCGTCGCTGACCGCACACGCAAGAGCCACGAGCGCGATCTCCTCGTCGTCCTTGACCGTCCGCAGCTCCTCGACGACGTGCCCCAGCTCCACCAGCTCGGGTGCGCCGTCGAGCCGGCTCAGCGCCGCATGGTCCTCGACCGTGACGTCGTGGGCCTCGAAGGCCAGCCGAAGCACCCCGGCCTGGACCGCGCGGCGGACCAGGGCGGGCGCGCAGGAGCGGTCGAAGAGCCGTTCGACGTCGGGCGACTGGGTGCCGGACTGCGTGATGTAGCGGCCGTCGGTGGCGAGTACGGCGTGGTCCCCTGTGACCAGCAGCGCGGCGTTCGAGCCCGTGAACCCGGTCAGGTAGCGGACATTGACCAGCCTGGTCACCAGGGCCGCCTCGGCACCATCGGCACGGAACCGGGCGCGCAGCCGCTCGCGGCGGAGCTCGTGAGTCGGAGGCACGTGGGCAGGCTAGCCCGACGTACGCGGCGGCACCCTCACAGCGCCAGGCGCCAGAGCCGCACCATCTCGCCCCGATGATCGGGGTGCGCCTCGTCGCCCGGTGCGAAGCCCAGACCCCGGTAGAGCGCCCGGGCGCGGTCGTTGGTCTCGTGCGTGAAGAGCTGAGCCCGCTCGAAGCCCGCTGCGCGCAACCGCCCGAGCAGCTCGGTCATCAGCTGCGCGCCCAGCCCCTCGCCCCACCGCACGGGCTCGGTGGCCACCATGCTGACGTGGGCCAGCCCGACGATGACCGCGCCCTGCCCGAAGTCGGCGCGGGCCCGGAAGCCCGCGCCGACGGCGACGAGGCTGCCGTCGTGACGACCATCGGCCTCCTCGGTGCCGACCAGGAAGCAGGCCGTCGGGTCGGCGAGCCGCTCGGCCAGGCCGACGACGTCCACCTCCGCGTGCTCGTCGCCCAGGCGGGCGCAACACGACCGTTGCCAGAGGTCGAGCGCGCCGTCGATGTCGCGGTCGTCGCCCTCTCGGACCCGCATCAGCGGGCCGTCTCCTCCGAGCGCCGCAGCTCCGCGACGGCCCGCAGGGCGAGCGCGTAGGACTCCAGCCCGAACCCGGTGATGCTGCCGGTCGCCGCGCCGGCGACCACCGACGTGTGTCGGAAGTCCTCGCGGGCGGCCGGGTTCGTGAGGTGCACCTCGACCAGCGGGGCCGTGCGCATCGAGCAGGCGTCGCGCAGCGCGTAGGAGTAGTGCGTGAACGCGGCCGGGTTGAGCACCACCGGCGTACCGCTGTCGGCCGCCTCGTGCAGCCAGCCCACCAGCTCGGCCTCGTCGTCGGTCTGGCGGACCTCGACGTCCAGCCCCAGGTCGGCCGCGGCAGCGCGGCAGGCGGCCACCAGGTCGTCGTGGGTCGCGCTGCCGTAGACCTCGGGCTCCCGGCTGCCCAGGCGCGAGAGGTTCGGGCCGTTGAGCACGAGCACCCGGGGAGAGGTCACGACGCCACCCTCTCAAACACCCGGCCCAGCAGCGCGTCGTCGGGACCCTCGAGCCGGCCCGGCCGCCCGATCGCGTCGAGGACGACGAAACGCAGCACCTCACCGCGGGCCTTCTTGTCCACCCGCATCGCGTCGAGCAGCTCCGGCCACCTGCTGCCGTCGTACGTCGTGGGCAGCCCGAGCCGGTCGAGCAGCGACCGGTGGAGCTCGACCCCGGCGGCGTCGAGCCGGCCGACCGCGTGGGAGAGCTCGGCGGCGAAGACCAGCCCGACCGACACCGCCGCCCCGTGCCGCCATCCGTAGTCCTCCACCCGCTCGATCGCGTGTCCCAGGGTGTGCCCGTAGTTGAGCACCTCCCGCGGCCCGCTCTCCCGCAGGTCCTGGCCCACCACCTCGGCCTTGACCCGTACCGCCCGCTCGACCAGCTCGCGCAGCACGGGGCCTGACGGGTCGGTCAGCTTGCCCAGGTCGGCCCGCATCAGGTCGAGGATGCCGGGGTCCGCGACCAGTCCCGCCTTGACCACCTCGGCCAGCCCGCTGGCGAGCTCGGGGGCGGGCAGCGTGGCCAGGGCCGCGAGGTCGCAGAGCACGCCCACCGGCGGGTGGAAGGCGCCGACGAGGTTCTTGCCGGCCTCGGTGTTGACCCCGGTCTTGCCCCCGACGGCGGCGTCGACCATGCCCAGCAGCGTGGTGGGCAGCGCCACCAGCCGGACGCCGCGCAGCCAGGTGGCGGCGACGAACCCCGCGAGGTCGGTCGTCGCACCACCGCCGAGTGCCACGACGGCGTCGGACCTGGTGAACCGGGCGCGGCCCAGCAGGCCCCACAGCGCCGCGGCCACCTCGACGGTCTTGGCCGGCTCACCGTCCGGCACGACGGCGAGCATCGGGCGGTGTCCGGCCGCGAGCAGTCCGCGCTCCACCGCGCCCGCCGCCCCGGCCAGCCCGGCCGGGTGCACCACGAGCACCTGGCTCGCGCCGTCACCGACCAGCTCGCCCAGCATCCCGAGCAGGCCGGTGCCCACCACCACGTCGTACGGCGTGGCTCCGGCGACCCGGACCGTCGTCGGAGCCCTCACAGACCGGCCCGCTCGACGATCTCGTCGGCCACCTCGTCGGGCGACTTGCCGTCGGTGTCCACCGTCACGTCCGCCACCTGCTCGTACAGCGGCCGGCGGTCGGCCATCAGCCTGATCCACTGGGCCCGCGGGTTGCCCAGCAGCAGGGGACGGTCCCGGTTGAAGCCGATGCGCTTGGCCGCGTCGGTGATCTGCACGTCCAGGAACACCACGCGGTGGGCTCCGAGGGCGGCCCGGGTGCCGGCGTCCAGCACCGAGCCGCCGCCCAGCGCGAGCACCCCGTGGTGCTCGCGGAGTGCAGCTCGCACCGCCGACGTCTCGAGGCGCCGGAAGGCCTCCTCGCCCTGCTCCACGAAGATGTCCGACACCGCCGCTCGGGCCAGGCGTTCGACGTCCTCGTCGGTGTCCCGGGCCGTCGTCTCGAGGCGGGTCGCGACCAGCCGGGCCGCGGTGGACTTGCCCGCGCCGGGCGGCCCGACGAGCACCACGACCGGCGTCACCGGTAGGCCAGCTGCTCGAGGTAGCCGCTGAGGTTGCGCGCCGTCTCGACAACCGAATCGCCACCGAACTTCTCGAGCACCGCGTCGGCCAGCACCAGTGCCACCATCGCCTCCGCGACGATGCCGGCCGCCGGCACCGCGCAGACGTCGCTGCGCTGGCTGATCGCCTGGGCCGGCGACCCGGTGGCCAGGTCCACGGTGTCCAACGCGCGAGGGACGGTGGAGATGGGCTTCATCGCGGCGCGCACCCGCAGCGCTTCCCCGGTGCTCATGCCGCCTTCGACTCCCCCGGCCCGGGACGTCCGGCGCCTCAGGTTCCCGCCCGCGTCGCGCTCGATCTCGTCGTGGGCCGCCGAGCCGCGCCGTCGGGCGGTCTCGAAGCCGTCCCCGACCGCGACGCCCTTGATCGCCTGGATGCCCATCAAGGCACCTGCGAGGCGGGAGTCGAGCCGCCGGTCCCAGTGCACGTGGCTGCCCAGGCCGGGTGGCAGCCCGTAGGCGAGCACCTCCACGACGCCGCCGAGGGTGTCTCCGTCCCGCTGCGCCTGGTCGATCTCGGCGACCATCGCCTCGGCGGCCCGGGTGTCCAGGCACCGCACCGGGTCGAGGTCGAGCCGGTCCACGTCCTCCGGGGCGGGGACCACGCCGTCCGGGGCGGACGCCGTGCCGATCGCCACGACGTGACTGAGCAGCCGGATGCGTCCGACCTGGTCGAGGAACGCGGCGGCAACCGCGCCGAGTGCGACCCGGGCTGCGGTCTCCCGGGCACTCGCGCGCTCCAGCACCGGCCGGGCGTCGTCGAACCCGTACTTCTGCATGCCGGTGAGGTCCGCGTGCCCCGGGCGGGGCCTGGTCAGGGCAGCGGCCCGGCCCAGGCCCGCGAGCAGGTCCGGCTCGACCGGGTCGGCCGCCATCACCTGCTCCCACTTGGGCCACTCGGTGTTCGCGATCTGCACGGCGACCGGTCCGCCCTGGGTACGCCCGTGGCGTACGCCGCCCAGCAGCTCGACCTCGTCGCGCTCGAAGGCCATCCGGGCGCCGCGGCCGTGACCGAGACGCCGGCGCGCCAGGGCGTCAGCCAGGTCCGACGTGGTCACTGCCACACCTGCCGGCAGCCCTTCGAGGATGGCGACCAGGGCAGGGCCGTGCGACTCACCCGCCGTCAGCCACCGCAGCATCCTGCGATCTTCCCACGCGAGCGGTCCCGGACAGCCGAACGGGCCGCCACCTGGACGGCCCGTTCGGGAGGGGGTCGGTCGGGGGTTCCCGGAGCTGTGATCACCCCGGAGACCTCGTCACTGCATGGTCGAGGTTTCGCCCTCACAGAGGCCGAACTGCTCGTCACCGAACTGGAAGGTGCCGCAGCGCCCGTTCTTGAAGCGCAGTGACTTGAAGTACGTCGCGAACACGTCACCGACGGCGACGGAGTACCGCTTGCCGTCGACGACCAAGCGGCCGGCGGTGTTGTCCGCACTGACGGAGAGCAGACGAACGCTCACCGGCTGGCCCGGCGTCCCCGTGGTGGTGGTCGTGCCCCCCGTGGTGCCTGTGGTCCCGGTCGTGCCCGTGGTGGTCCCGGTCGTGCCGGTGGTGCCGGTGGTGTCGGTCGTGCCCGTCGTCCCGGTGGTTCCGGTCGCCGAGGTGCCGGTGCCGGTGTCGGTGACGACGATCGGCGCGGCGTCGAGCTGGCCCTCGAACGGGTCATTGCCGAAGTTGCGGGCCGAGATCTTTGGCAGGTGGTGCTTCGCCTTGTGGTGCTTGGCACCGGCGCTGCCGCCCGTCGGGCCCGACGGCGTACCCGGCTTGACCGGCAGCGAGCTGTCGGTGCTGTCAGTGCCCGAGAACAGCAGGAAGTAGGCGCCGACGGCCGCCACCAGGACGGCGGCCACCAGACCAAGCACGAGGAACGTGCGCTGGCGGTTCTTGCCCGTCGGGCCGAGGTCCGCCTCGAGCGAGTCGGTCTCTGCCGTCTCGAAGGGGAATGTGGTCTCAGTCATGTCAGTCGCTCCCGCGTCCTATGGGGTGGCCGTGGTCGGGCTCGGAACCGCCGTCGGAAGCACCGCGACGGCCGGTGCTGTGGACGGGGCAGAGATGAACATCCGGGTGTCCAACGCGAGCTCGAGGGTCCCCGGAGGCGCGGTCACCGCCAGGTCGCTCTGCGCCTGGTCCACGGTGAACCCGGTCACGAGGAAGGCTCGCTGGAGCTTCTCCAGGCGGTTCAGGAACTGCTCGAGCTGGAAGAAGCTGCCCTCGGCCGTGATCTTCACCGGTGCCTGGTAGAGCACCGGCAGGTCGGCACCGGTCGCGCCGGTGGGCGTCGTGCCCGCCAGCCCGGTGGTCCCGGTCGTCCCCGTGGTCGGGGTGGTCCCGGCCGGAGGCGCGGTGGTGGTGGTGTCGGTCGGCGTGGTGCCGGTGGTCGCCGTGCTGGCCGAGCCGTCCGTGGAGGTGCTGGCAACCGGCGCCGGCACGAGTGCAGCCGCGGCCAGCGCCGGGTCGACGTAGGCCGTCGGCACCGTAGGTGACAGCTCGATCAGGTCGACGCCCGTCTGGCGGGCGATCTTGCTGATCGACCGCACCATCGACGGGAGCGCCGGGTTGTCCGGGATCTCGCGACGGATCTCGGCGAGCTTGGCCCGCTGCGCCGGCAGGTCCAGCTCCTGGGCCTGCAACATCTTGATGTGCTGCTGCAGCTCGATGTTGGTCGCATCCTGCTGCTGGCGTTGGCTGGTCAGCGCCGCGGCGTCACCACGCTTGGGTGACACGAGCAGGAACCAGCTCGCCACGAGGATGCCCACGACCAGGACAGCGGTCAGCAGTGACCACTTCCGCGTCATGCTCATATCAGCTGCCCGCCTTCTCGGTGTAGCGCTTCGAGAGCGCCTTGTCGTTGACTGCGACCTGCGACTTCCACGAGACGACCTTGTGCTGAACGCCGGTGCCGCCGCCTGCCGTGCTGTCTTCCGACTCCAAGGTCGTCTTGGACTCGGTCAGGTAGTTCTGCGTGTAGCCGTCCTGCTTCGCGATCGCCGACAGCCATGCCGCCAGGTCCTCGTGCGTGACAGCGAACCCCTCGAAGTTGATGCTGCCGAGGTGCGGCTGCAGGTAGCTCGTCGCGTCGGGGGTGGTGGTGGTGCTCGGGTCGAGGTTCTCGGCCACGACGACCTTGGTGAGCCACACGTGGTTCGGGATGGTGAGGCTCAGGTCGTTGAGCAGGTAGGACCAGCGGATCTCCTTGCCCATGGCCAGGTTCAGCTGGGCCTTGGCCGCGTCGACCTGGGCGTTCACCTTCGGCACGTTGGCGTACTGCGCCTCCTTGGCCTGGAGGACCTGGCTCTGCGCCTGCGCGCTCGCGAGGTCGTCCTTGGCCGAGCTCACCTGGTGCTGCGCGGCGAGGGTCAGCCCACCGGCCGCAGCCAGAGCGGCCACGACCGCGACCGCAAGGCCCACCTGCACCTGACGGAACCTGCGGTGCTCCTCGATCTCCGGCGGCAGCAGGTTGACCTTGGGGAAGGTTCCTGTCCGGACGGTGGTCGTCGTGCTCATGATGCCGCTCCGAGGGCCAGGCCGACCGGCACTGCGGCCAGCGGCTCGACGAATGCGATCTGCTCAGGCGAGAGACCGGTCTGGCCCACCTTGAGGCTGTGCATGGGGGTGCCGATCTCGACCGGCACCCGGGTCATGACGCCGAGGCGCTGGGCCAGACCGCCGAGGCGCGCCCCGCCCCCGGTGAGAACGAGCCGCGAGATGGGGGAGGAACCGCTCGAGGCCAGGTAGTAGTCCAGTGAACCGCGGATCTCGTCGACGAACGACGATCCCACCGCCTCGACGACGCGGCCGGCGGCCTGGGCGTCCATGCCCTCGGCAGCCACGCCGATGCCCAGCTGCTGCTTCATCGCCTCGGCCTGGGCCTGCGGGACGCCCATGCGCTCCGCAACGGCGTCGGTGACGTCCTGTCCACCCATGAGCAGGATCCGGACGAAACGGGGGACGCCACCCTGGTGGATCACGATGTTGGTCACGCGGGCTCCGACGTCGACGAGCGCCTCGACCGGCGCGCCCATGCCGAGGTGGTCGGGGTCGGCCAGCGAGCGGATCACCGCGAACGAGGTCAGGTCGACCATCGTCGCGGTGAGGCCGGCCTTCTGGACCGCCTCGATGCTGGCCAGCACCATCTCCCGCGACGCGGCGACGAGCAGCCCGCGCAGCAGCTGGCTGCCGTTGTCGCCGGTGACCTCTTCGAGCGGATGGAAGTCGAGCACTGCCTGCTCGACCGGCATCGGCACGAAGTCCTGCACCTGGAAGGCGAGCGACTTCTTCAGCTCGTCGACCGGCATCCAGGGCAGGTCCACCTGGCGCACGATCACCTTCTGGTTCGCCACCCCGAGCACGACCTTCTTGCTGCTGAACTTGGTGTGCGCCCAGAGCTGCTTGATGGCTGCGGCTACGGCGTCGGGGTCGACGACCTCACCGTCGCGGACCGCACCTTCGGGAAGGGCCACCTGGCCGAACTTCTCGAGGGTGATCTGGCCCTTGCCGAACGACAGCTCGGCGGCGCGCACGCCCGAGGTCCCGATATCGAGACCGATGGCGGATCGACCTGCCACGACGCTTTCCCTCCCACAGGCGGCTCGCGCCGCGTGGTGACCCTTTCGGGTCGTGTCAGAGAGGGGGATCGGACGGTCCAGGGCGCTCCTTGAGCGCTGCGTCCCACCGAGCGCGGGATCGAGGTAAAGGTCTCCCAAAGCCGAGCGTGGCCAGGCGCGTCGGCTACCGGCCGAGGGCCACGTCGAGGTAGAGGTCGGCGAGGTGTCCCCCGACCAGGATGGCGGTCAGCGCGCCGAGCAGCATGAAGGGTCCGAACGGCAGCTTGGACTTCAGCCCGGCCCGGCGCAGCGCGATCATCAGCAGTCCGACCACCCCGCCGTACAGGAAACCCATGAACGTCCCGGACACCAGCTCCCCCCACCCCAACCAGCCGAGGTAGAGCCCCAGCACGCCAGCCAGCTTGACGTCGCCGAAGCCCATGCCACGTGGGTTGATCAGCACCAGCAGGAAGTAGAAGGCGTAGAGCGCGGCCATCCCGATGAGGGCGCGCAGGCCGGCCGACCAGTCGGTCTCCACGAGCGTCGCGACCAGCAGCAGCGCTGCGCCGACGACGTACGACGGGAGCACGATCGCGTCCGGCAGCCGCTGCACGTCGAGGTCGATCAGTGCGAGCGCCACCCCGATCGCGCCCAGGTAGAGGAACGCGGGCAGCTCGGCGGCGAAGCCGATCCGCGCCGCCAGGATCACGAACACGCCGGCCGTGAGGAGCTCGACGGTCGGGTAGCGAGCGCTGATCGGCGCTGCGCAGTCACGGCAGCGGCCCCGCAGCATCAGCCAGCTCAGCACCGGCACGTTGTCACGGGGGCGCACCGGCGCGTCGCACGACGGGCAGTGCGACGGCGGGTGCACCACCGACTCGCCCCGCGGCACCCGCCAGATCACGACGTTGAGGAACGAGCCCACGGCGAGCCCGAGCACGGCGACGAGGACGTAGAGGGGCCACATGTGCCCGTCCTACCCTACGAGCCCGCTCAGCCCGGGTACTCCAGCCAGAGTGTCGTGGAGATGATGCTGGTGAACGGGGCGGTCGCGTTCGGGTCGTAGTAGATCGCCGGGTTCTTCACCTCGTCGGTGGTGATCAGGTCGGGGTTCCCGGTGCTGCACTGGTCGCCCGCGACGACCGAGCCCACGGCTCCGGCGCTGCTGGTCTCGAGCTGGATCTGGTCACCTGCGACGAACATGCCGCTGATCACCGGCGGCGTCGAGATGCCCTGACCAGCCGAGAAGTTCGAGTGCGTCACGATGTCGGAGTCGGCGTACATGAACAGGTTGGTGAACGCGGGTGCGTTGATCGAGAAGTGGTCCCAGTTGATGTTGCCGTACTTCTTCGACGCGCAGTTGTCGGCGTTCTGCGCCTCCGCGATGACCGAGAAGTTGTTGAAGGTCCCGTTGCCGGGGCCGACGTCGACGCTGCCCTCGTGGACGAAGTAGATCCCGTCCTGGGTGACGTTGCTCGCGGTCCAGACGTGGCTGGCCGAGTCGAATGTCCACCCGCGGAACGAGCCCTGGTTGCCCGAGTTGAGCAGTGTGCTGCTCGTGCACGGCCCGGAGGCCGACTGCGCTCGTGCGTCGCCGTTCGGGCACAGGTCGTACCAGTAGCTCGCGTACTCCGGATGGTCGTTGAGCGCCCGGTAGTACATGCTCAGCGCGCTGACTGTCGGGATCCGCTGGGTGGGAGTGGTGGCCACCACTCCGC
>JAVEDG010000137.1 GCA_030841245.1 Actinomycetota bacterium | reverse complement strand
CGACAAGACCGCGCCGAGAAAATGCCCAATGTGTCCTGAATTGTCGGGAGAGTTCACCCGAACGGCGGACACGGACGGTGACGGAAAGCAGCGCTGTGACGGTCGTGACGCGCGGGAGGGCGAGTCCGACACAGCCGGGTCACGCGACCTTCTCGGCCTGCTTTCGCCACCTGATGCCGGCCTCGATGAACTCGTCGATGTCGCCGTCGAGCACCCCCGCGGTGTTGCCGGTCTCGTAGCCGGTGCGCAGGTCCTTCACCATCTGGTACGGGTGCAGGACGTAGGAGCGCATCTGGTTGCCCCAGGAGCCCGCGGAGTCGCCCTTGAGCGCGTCCATCTTGGCCTGCTGCTCCTCGTGCTGCCGGGCCAGCAGTTTGGCCTGCAGCACGGTCATAGCCGAGGCACGGTTCTGCAGCTGCGAGCGCTCGTTCTGGCAGGAGACGACGATGCCGGTCGGCAGGTGGGTGAGCCGCACCGCCGAGTCGGTCGTGTTGACGCCCTGCCCACCGGGTCCGCTCGACCGGTAGACGTCGACCCGGATTTCGTCGTCCGGGATGTCGATGTGGTCGCTCTGCTCGACCACCGGCACCACCTCGACCCCGGCGAACGAGGTCTGGCGGCGGCCCTGGTTGTCGAACGGCGAGATGCGCACCAGTCGATGGGTGCCCTGCTCGACCGAGAGCGTGCCGTAGGCGTAGGGCACCTGGACCGCGAACGTGGCCGACTTCAGGCCGGCCTCCTCGGCGTACGAGGTGTCGTAGACCTCGGTCGGGTAGCCGTGCCGCTCGGCCCAGCGCAGGTACATCCGCATCAGCATCTCGGCGAAGTCGGCCGCGTCGACCCCGCCGGCCTCCGCCCGGATCGTCACGAGCGCCTCTCGCGAGTCGTACTCGCCCGAGAGCAGGGTGCGCACCTCGAGCTCGCCGATCGCCTTGCGCATCGCCGCCAGCTCCTGCTCGGCCTCGAGCCGGGTCGCCTCGTCGGCCTCGTCGGCGGCCAGCTCGAACAGGACGCTCAGGTCGTCGAGCCGGCGGCGCAGCCCCTCGACGCGGTTCAGGTCGCCCTGCACGTAGGACAGCTTGCTGGTCACCTTCTGGGCGCGCTCCTGGTCGTCCCAGAGGTCCGGTGCGGCGGCCTGCTCGTTGAGGTCGTCCAACGCCCGGCGCATCGAGTCGAGATCGAGCACGGTCTCGATGCTGCGCAGCGTCTGGTCGAGCTCCTTGAGCTCTTCACCCGGGTCGGTGGTGCCCACGCTGTGCGAGGGTACGCGAACAGGCGGCGCCGGCGACGCGCGTGGCGCAGGTTCGGTAGCACTGAGTGACCGACCCTTACCCGTGTGTAAGGCGGCGGTCATGCAGGTATCTCAGAACGTAGCCCGAACGTCTCATTCACAGATGAAATCGTTCCCTTCGACTTGTGCGCGAGCAGGCGATGGCACACGCTCGAGGGGTTCCAGTCAGTGGGTGGGAGAGACCTTGGGGGATCGGGTGAACGTGCGTGGATCAGGGGCCTCTGGCAAGGTTTCCGCGTGATTCGATGACAAGCCGCCGTCTTGGCATGCTCGTCGGGGTGTGCCTCTCGTTGGTGACTGGGTTACTCGCGTCGGCGAGCCCGGCCGGGGCGGACGCGGGCCAGCCCACCAGCTATCAGGACCACGTCTACAGTTCATCGTTCAGCGACAAGACCAACGGGCCCAGCCAGGACAAACCGCAGAGCAAGCTCTGGTACAACGACGGCACCTGGTGGGCACTGATGCTCGGGCCGAGCTCGGTGAACATCTACCAGTTGCAGCCCGACCACACCTGGAGGGACACGGGCACTGTCGTCGATCCACGTGTTAGCAGCACGGGCGATGCACTCTGGACCAATGGTCGGCTGTACGTCGTCAGCCGCACCGGCTCCTCCACCGGAGCCATCCGCGTGTACCGCTTCAGCTATTCGAGCGGCACGCGCGCGTACAGCCGTGACAGCGGTTTCCCGGTGACGATCGGCGGTGCAGGCGGCTCGGAGTCCGCGACGATCGCTCGCGACTCACTGGGCAAGCTCTGGATCACCTTCACCCGCAAGTCCTTCGTCTGGGTCGCACGGACGTCGGGCTCGGACACCACCTGGGGAGCCCCCTTCCGCATCCCGGGGATCGACACGGCCGTCAAGGCCGACGACATCTCAGCGGTGATCAGCATGGACGGTCAGATCGGCGTGTTCTGGTCGGACCAGCTGTCCGCCACGCTCCGCTTCGCCGTCCACAACGACGCCGACACCGACAGCACGTGGAGCTTCGAAGCTCCGCTCGCGGGCAACGACATCCCCGACGACCACATGAACCTGAAGAGCCTGCTCGGCGACGACCAGGGTCGGGTCTACGCGGCCATCAAGACCTCGCTCGGCGACCAGGGCGAGCCGGACACCTCGCCGAGCATCATGGTGCTCACTCGTTCGGCGACCGGTGGGTGGACGTCGGCGAACGTCGCCCAGCTCGGACTGCACCTGAGCCGTCCGCAGATCGCACTCGACCAGACCAACCGGTTGCTGGTCGTGATGGCGTCCGACGAAGGAGGCGGGTCCGTCTACTACAAGACGGCTCCGCTCGGGGAGGTCACCGACGCGGCCTTCGACCCGACCGTGAAGGGTGCCCCGTTCATGACCTGGCCCGGCGCGTCGATCAGCAACGTCAGCACGACGAAAGACCCGGTGACCGCCTCGACGGGTCTGGTGGCGATCGCCACCGACGATGTCGCGCGTCGCTACTATCACGCCGAGATGCCGCTCGGAACCGTCGTCGACACCCAGGCGCCGACGGTGACTGCCACCAACCCCCATGACGGCGCGACCGGCGTGGCGGCTTCGACGCTTCCGACTGCAACCTTCTCGGAGGCGATGGACGCCAGCACCATCACGAGCAGTTCCTTCACGCTGTCCAACACGTCCGGAGCCGTGTCCGCGTCGGTCTCCTACGACCCCGGCACGAACACGGCCACGCTGACGCCGGACGCCGCGCTCGACCCGAGCACGACGTACCAGGCAACGGTGACGACCGATGTGAAGGATCTCGCAGGCAATTCCATGACCTCGGCAGACTCCTGGAGCTTCACTACCGCGACCCCTTCCGAGACGGTGGTGCTGACACCCACCCAGGACTCCTATGTGTCGGGGAGCTTCCCCACCACCAATTTCGGCACGGCGAGCACCCTGGTCGTGGACGCGACGCCCGACACGAAGAGCTACCTCAAGTTCGACCTGTCCCCGTACGCCGGGCGGACCATCCAGTCGGCGAGCCTGAGCTTCTCGGTCGGGTCTAGCGGCTCTGCCGGTCAGCAACCGGTGAAGATCGCCAACAAGGACACCTGGACGGAGACCGGGATCACGTACAACAACCGACCGGGCTTGGGGACCACCGTGGGCACGATAGTCGGGCCGACCAGTCCGTCGACGCCGATCTCGGTGCGGCTCAGCCCCGCTGACCTGCAGACCAAGATCGGGCTTCCATTGTCCCTCGGTGTCACGACCGGGAGCGGCGACGACCTGATCCTCGCCTCGCGTGAGACGGCGACCCCTCCGACGCTGACGCTCGTCCTGACGTCCTGACCTGAGCTGGCACTCTACGAGCACGGAGTCGATTCACCCGCCGACGGGCGACCGAGCCGTCGAGGTGGCGCGCACCTCGTAGTGCCGGGGGCCGAGGACGCCGAACGGCATGGGCACGTCGGCGGCCAGCGTGACCGTCACACGTGACCCTTCCGTCGAGACGGCGACGACCTCGAAGCCGCGGAACCGGTGGGGCAGGTCGGCGTCAACGACGTACTGGTCGACCGTGCTGGCGGCACCGGCGCGACTGATCGGCAGCACGCGCGCCCGACCCCCGTATAGGGCGGCCAGGTCGGGTTGGTTGGCCGCAGCGAGCGCCGCGGCGTCCGAGGCCGCGACGAGCGACCGCCGGTAGAGGAAGACCTTCGACGTGTCGATGACCACGGTGACGAGCATCCCCGCGATCACGGCGTAGCAGATGATGAGCAGCATCAGCTGCCCGTCGTCGCCGCAGGCCGTCCTCGGCCGCCCGCTGGTCACGGCCGCGCTGGCCGGTAGCGGTCGACGACCTCGAGGTGGCGGCCGGTGACGTGCACGGAGGCGGTGCGGTGACGGCCGAAGAGCTCGGGCACGAACGGCAGTGTCGTGTCGTAGCCGATCTCGATGTCGACCCGTGCGCCGGGCGTGAGGCAGGGCGTGGCGGAGCAGGTGATCCGGACCTGTCCCGGGTCGAGCCGCAGACCGGCGTCGTGCATGACCAGTGCGGCGGACTCGAGCGCACGACGGTGCCCGGTGCCGGAGTCGGGTGCAGTGACGAAGACCCGGCCGGCCTCTCGGGTGGCGCTCGACACCGCGTACGACGCGCTCTGAACGCGGAAGACGGTCAGCAGGAGGTAGACCAGCGGCACCATCAGCAGCACCGCGAGCCAGACGAACTCCACGATCGCGTTGCCGTCGTCGGAGAAGTCCATGTCGTGTGTACGGCTCAAGACGGGCCTTCCTCGAAGGCATGGCCGCGCGCGACGATTGCCTGCGAGGGACCGAGCAGCCCGATGACGGGCAGCGTCGCGTCGACCTCGACGTAGACCGTGGCCACCCCGTCGACCATCTCGGTGCCGCTGGTGACGTGAGTTGCGAAGCCGTCGGAGAGCGACTGGCGCACGAGCCGTCGCGTCATCGCCGCACCGTCACTCGGCGACCGGTCGGCGTCCGCGCCGTAGCGCGCGCCCTCGGCCGCGGCGGCCACCAACGTGTTGCGGACGTGCAGCGCGAGGCCGACCTGCAGCAGGGCGAGGAAGAGCACGGTCAGCAGCACGCCCACCAGCGTGAAGTCGACGACGGCCGAACCCTCGTCGCGGGTCACGGGTTCGCGCCGGTGACCCCGTCCAGCGCCTGCGAGAAGATCTCGCGCAGCTTGTCGTCGGCGACGACCCACAGCCCGGAGACCAGGCCCGCGGTCATGATGGTGACGAACACCCAGCCGGGCACGTCGCCCCGGTCCCGACCGCCTTGCACGACGTACGCATAGATCCGCAGCACGGTCTCGTTGACCTGCTCTCGCATCGGTCGACTCCCCTCGTCAAGGCCGGCCACTCAGCCGGCGAAGCTGAACCCGTAGAAGCCCGGGAACAGGGCGAACAGCACGGTGACCGGAAGCACCAGGAAGACGACCGGCACCATCATCGCGATCTCCTTGCGACCGCCGGACTCGAGCAGCGCGCGTCGGCCGGCCTCCCGGACGTCGACCGCCTGTGCCCGCAGCACGTCGGCGAGCGGCGTGCCGCGCTCGACCGCGATCGCCACACCGTCGACGAACCGGGACAGCGCCGGAAGGCTCGTCCGCGTCGCCACGGCGTCGAGCGCGGCGACCAGAGACGAGCCCGCGCGTACCTCGGTGAGCGCGCGTCCCAGCTCACCGGCGAGCTCACCCGTGCCGAGCCGAGCCACCCGCTCCAGCGCGCCGGCGGCACCCTCTCCCGCTCCGACGGCGAGGGCGAGCAGCTCGGCGATCGTGGGGAACTCCGACATGATCCGTTCCTCGCGGCGCGACACCTCGTGCGACAGCCAGCGGTCGCGCAGCAGCACTCCGGCGACCATGGCCGAGAGGCAGAGACAGGCCAGTGGCACCGGCTGGTAACCGTGACGCGACCCGATCACGACGGCGGCCGCCACACCGACGCCCAGACCGCCGCCGCCCCACACGATCTGCTCGACCCGGAAGGCCTCCACGTCACCGGAACGACCGGCCTGCTCGAGACGCAGCCGGATCGACCGTGACCCGCCCAGCACGCGTTCGAGCCGCCGGACCAGGTCGGTCAGCAACGGCGCGACGATGTGCTCGAGGGTCGGGAACGGTGTCACCGTCCGGGTGGTGACCAGTAGCCGCGACGGGCGTGGTGCTTCACGGAGGTACGGCGCGAGGCGGTCGTCGAGTCGGACGCGACGTAGCCATGGCACACGCAGCACGGCCATGGCCAGTCCTGACCCACCGAGCAGGCCGACCAGCATGCCGAGCGCGGTGGGACTCATCGGAGAACCCGCCGTTCCTGTGGCAGCCGCGCGATGCGCAGCATGAGTCGGTAGGCGACCAGGCAGAGTGCCCCGCCGGCCGCCAGGACGAGGAAGCCGCCCCTGGTGTCGTAGGCGGCGACGGCCTGTGGCCGCAGCGAGAGGAACCCGAGCACGATCCACGGCGCGGCCACCGCCAGCCGCGCCGCGTTGACGGTCCAGCCCTGCCGCGTCTCCAGCTCGGATCGGGTGCGCACGTCCTCGCGAAGGAACGCGCTGAGGGTCCGCAGCAGCCTCCCGAGGTCGCTGCCGCCGACCTCACGTGCCATCCGCAACGACTCCACAACCCTGTCGCCGACCGGGTCGGCCAGCCTGGCCTTGAGCCGGTCGAGACAGTCGTTGAAGCGGCCTGTCGCCCTGTAGTCCTCACCGAACGACACGAAGGGTGCGCGGAGCTGGACCGGCGCCCGGGCTCCGAGCTGGGTCAGCGCCTCCGGGAGCGAGAGGCCGGCCCGCACGCCGGACGCGAGGTTGTCGACGACCTCGGGCCAGAGCTCGTGCAGCTCCGTGCGCCGCCGCCGGGCCCGGAACCGAACCAGGGCGAAAGGCCCCCATGCCGCGATGACGCCGAAGGCCAGCGAGACGGCCAAGGACCTCGAGACGCCGAGCACGACGAACCCGAGGACCGCACCCACCGCCACACAGCTGGAGACCAGTCCGGCCGGCGTCACCGCCTCGACGCCCGCGTCGCTCAGCAGGACGGCCACCCGTCCAGGAGCACGAGCCGTCGCGACGGCGGGCCTCGGCGCGGTGAGGCCACGCCAGATGAGCAGGCTCCCGAGGCCGAAGAGCAGACCGATCAGGGCGCCCATCAGGCTGCGCCGCCCTCGATGCAGGACAACAGCTCGACCAGGTCATGACCAGCGCGGCGGAACCGGTCGGCGTGCGGCGGCCAGCCGTCAGCACGGATCAGCCGTTCGCCACGAGTCGTGAAGACGTCGGCGGTCTCGACGACATCACCCTCGACCCGACCAGGGACCGCGACGATCTCTCGCACCGCCCGCCGGCCGTCGCGGCGCAGATCGATGTGCACGACGAGGTCGATGCACGACGCCACGGTCGGCACGACGAACGCGTGACCGACGTTCTCGCCCGCCAGCAGCGGCAGGGTGCACATCTTGGTCACGGCCTCACGCGCGGAGTTCGCGTGGACCGTGCACATCCCGGGCAGCCCGGAGTTGAGCGCGATCAGCAGGTCGAGGCACTCCTCCTGCCGCACTTCCCCGACCACGAGGCGCGACGGCCTCATCCGCAGTGCCTCCTTGATGAGGCGCCGCAGCTTGATCTCACCGGTGCCTTCGAGCGAGGCCTGACGACACTGCATCGCCACGACGTCGGGCAGCGGCACCTGCAACTCGAAGACCTCCTCGCAGGTGACGACGCGCTCCCGCCCGGGGATCGCGGCGGACAAGCAGTTGAGGAGCGTCGTCTTGCCGGCCTGCGTGCCACCCGACACGAGGACGTTGAGCCCGCTCGACACGGCCGCACCGAGGAACCTCGCAGCCGTCGGCGTCAACGTCCCGAGGGCCACCATGTCGTCGAGGTGCGTTGCGCGCACCACGAACTTCCTGATGTTGACCGACCAGTGCGCGAGTGTGATGTCGGGTATGACGACGTGCAGCCGGCTCCCGTCGGGCAGCATCGCGTCGACGAACGGCGTCGAGAGGTCGACGCGTCGACCCGAGGACTTCAGCATCCGCTCGACCAGGTCGCGCACCTGCTCGGCCGAGAGCACCGAGGTCGTCAGCTCGTGCACCCCGCGCCTGGCCACGAAGACCTTGGTCGGGTCGTTGATCCAGATCTCCTCGATGCTCGGATCGTCCAGGTAGCGCTGCAACGGCCCGAGACCGGCAACCGCGTCGAAAACCTGCCGTGCCGCGTCGGCCGGCTCGGCCAACTGAGGCAACGACCCGCCGA
>JAVEDG010000440.1 GCA_030841245.1 Actinomycetota bacterium | reverse complement strand
CTCTGACTAAATGCTCCATCAAGAATACCTCTGTGTAGGACTGAGGCAAACTGTAAGAAAACTGCATAGTCTGATGTATACCTTGCAGATATAAAAAGATTCTATGCTTCATATGAGCAATGAAACTCCATACATTGGGTTTTATGAAATCAAAATGAGGTTGATTACTAAGGTGGTCAATTTGCATTGGGAGAAATACTGTCAAGGTTCCAGTATGTGTATTTTGAATGTATTGGCTGATATGCATTCCAGCATGGATGGGACTACGCATTCTAGTGTCATGCATTCTAGCATGTAGGGGACTACACATTCTAGCGTCATGCATTCTAGCATGGATGGGATTACGCATTCTAGCGTCATGCATTCTAGCATGTAGGGGACTACGCATTCTAGCGTCATGCATTCTAGCATGTGGGATAGGGGTATGCATTCTAGCATATATGTTTCTCACTGCATAAATGTCAGGTGTTGCAGGATGAATCATTGTTACAATTTTTATATGCTCACCTATTGACATATTTGCACTACAGTCATCCATCACAACATTTTCATAGATCCCGATGTAATTGAGTGACAGAAATGCAGGGTTGATGAGTTCACAGGTGCAGTTGCTGGAGAGAATAATGTATGTTGAGTTTTTTGTTTTGTTTTGTTTTTTTTTTAATACATTCAAGTGTCAGAAGCAGTATGTACCTTGTCACATCTGTGAGATTATCCTTAACCAAGTCTAAAAGCCCTGTGCTGTAGAGATGGTTTGCTGTCTGGAGCTGATTCAAAATGAATAGCAGGAAGAGAATGAGATGTTGCATGATGGTAAGAAGGTAGAAGTAATTGTCATGTGATGTAATGAACTAGCAAGCCACAACACAGCCATATGTGCTAAAAATATTCTAATAAATACCTTATATAGATAAAACATAGGTCACCCTTGATAATTGGATATACCAGAACATATATTACAACAGTGAAACCATGTACATATATGTCAAGTAAAATCTAGTATGTCAGACTTGGACCCCACTATCTGCACCTCATGGCCAGCATAATATTTGTCAACCACCTTCTTGAACTGTTCCAAAGCCTTGTCACTCCCTAGCTTGTCCTCCAATACCATGATAGCTATGTGACCTCTTGTTAGCTTTGCCTCACTTTCCTGCCATATCTGCAGATGATCATCATATTTCTTGGCCTGATAGAAATAATCAATGGGTAGTCATAGTATCTGATGATTAATTCATTATGATATTCACCTTCATGTATCCCTCAAAGAAAGTTGGGTTACTCAAGAAAACTTTGACGAAATGGACAACATAGGCTCCACAATCTACCGAATTTTCTTGACTTGGAGTCTGCAATAGATTAGATGCTACGTTGATCATTTTCAAGGAAATACACTCACTGTAACGTTTATCAGATCCAGGTTCACCTTCCTCTTAATATGAAGCACCGTGTGGAGGTACCTCTTGAAAAAACCACGCATCTTGCCCGCAGATTCTGCATGACCCGTACCTTTGAAAAATGAATCTAAATAGAAAATTATGCTAAAATACTCTGTCAGTAGTGATCCTGAGGTTGGTTTGGAAGATCTCACATTTTTTCATCTCCAGCAATTCCTTCTACAAATATTCCTGGAGGAATTGATGCCACCATCAAACTCCAGTGATTTCTGAAACAATTTATTGAGCAGTGCTATGATGCATCTCTCCGTGAGCCATTCACTGACCTCATTTTATCATGCACAGGTATTATCCAGTACTTCTTTGACAATATCTCTGGCTTGATCCATTTCACCACAGTATTCCACCCTTTGCTATTTTCATTGATCAGTATTGGATGGACAATCATGCAACATATCTCACTCTCTGATGTTGGTAAAAAAGAAACTGCTCCAGATGTGTACCTGGCTCTTCAAGGCAGGATTTGCTTCACATGCTTTTCTCAAGTATGCACTTCAAGTTGGATTGAAAAAAATATATATATGTATATTCAGCAGACAGAAGTCCCAAACTGCATGCAAGTACTCACTTGGTTGCAAGTTCAACGATATCATCATTGAAGTATAGTCCGGGATTCAATTTTTGCATGGCAGTCCAGGACAACGTAGTGCGAGTGGACATCTCTTCCTCGAGTGGTCGATCATATCTAAGTTCAGCATGTTGTGAGATATACAGATTGAAACTATATCAACGATAATCACCCCATTTCATCCTCACTAACAGAGTTCAATCAGATCACCTTCAAAAAAAAAAAAAAAAAAAAAACGTAAATCTGACTAACTTGTCTGAAAAGATCTCGATTGTATCATTCTCTACATCCATTTCGTGTCCAGCTTCTATGAACATAGGGTGGCGTATGGGTTGTTGAAATATTTGATAAGATCGATGCCGCAGTGTGCCATCTTCTAGGTTCTGCTTCATGCTTTTTGTCATATTATTTTTAATTCATAAGCAGAGTATGGATGAGTAGTGTACTAACCTGATGGAATGGATGTCACGAGGAGCAAAATTATGGCGCAACCATGAAATCAGGCGGAGGTAATCTGTGTGACTGTAGTATTTATGTGTTGTATCAATGTCTAATTGTAAAACACATTCATGGTGGGAATCTAACAATGAGAAGTCAATGAGCAATATAAAGCAAGCCCATGTGCTGCTGATATGAACTTACTGGGGCCACAAGGAATTTGTAATCTTTTCAACCATTGTGCAGGTCTGTTGTAGATATATAAAAAAGATAGTTTAATAGGTTTTGTATCCAAGACCTCTGAAGGATTCAGGTGCTGAAAGAATAATGAGATAAAGGTTCATAGTAAATAGTTCCGAGTGTGATTTTTTTCTCACCTCCATCCATGTTATTTCGCGGTCTACGCGAAGATCGAGTATTCCAAGATGCCGTGATGAAATGTCAAGATGGAAGCGTCCCTCTTTACAGGCCCAGGACAGGAAGCAATCACTGTCATTTTCAGAGGAAAAGATTTTCCCTCCAAAATTGATGCTGCTCCATGGAAGGGATGCAGAGGATGAAGAAGTGCTTGAGGACATTTTGAGTTGTGTTGTATTGTTCTATTGGTGACGTTATGTCGATGATTGTATTAATTATTATGTACCTATTATGTACCTATTATGTATACTACAGCACATAACGATGCATTTACAATGAAATTAAAGTGATTTCATAAATTAGTAACGACTTGTGAAGTGGTGTAACGCAGTACTTACCCTTCAGACAGATATTTGGTGATGAATGAAGGAGGAGACGCGCGTCGATGGTTGATATAGCATGTGACTCGGGAGTTGCCGTGTCGATACAAACAAACCACGCAGTGGCAGCGGAACTGTTCGAACAATTCCGCTGCCACTGCGTGGTTTGTTTGTTCATTAGTAAGGTAGGTATCATGTCCTGTCCATTTTCGGCCCTCTGCCAAAACATTTTTGTTTCTGTTTGGGCTATAAATTGGTAGACTACTACTGTCGCAATACGAGCGGCGTCTCATCAGGAAAATAGTCGACAGTGATGTAAGATATACGATTACCTGTTATATATTTTAAATAAT
>JAVEDG010000105.1 GCA_030841245.1 Actinomycetota bacterium | reverse complement strand
CTGGCCGATGACGCACCGGGAGCGGGAACGGGTGGCCGACCTGCTCGCCGGGATCGCGCCCGAGCAATGGGACCAGCCCTCGCTGTGCGCCGGCTGGCGGGTGCGAGACGTGGCGGCCCACCTGATCGCCACCGCTGAGACGACGCCGGGCTCGTTCATCGGGGGCTTCGTGTCGTCAGGGTTCAAGTTCCATGACTTCAGCAGGAAGAATCTCGCCAGGTGGTCGGGCCTCGGGCCTGACGAGATGGTCGCCGCGATGCGCGCGAGCGCCGGCCGGACGACGAAGCCGCCCGGTCCGCCGGCCGTCCCGCTCACCGAGGCCGTCGTGCACGGCCATGACATCGCGCAACCGCTCGGTCTGCCGCTGGACACCGGCCCGGACGCACTGCTCGCCTCGCTGGACTTCTACAAGGGCACGCAACCGCTGATCGGCGGCAAGAAGCGTTCCGCCGGGCTGCACTGGCAGGCCACCGACGTCGACTGGACCTACGGCAGCGGCCCGGCGGTGAGCGGGCCCGCGGCCGCGATACTGCTCGCCCTGTCGGGCCGTCGCGACGGGCTGAACGGGCTGGAAGGCGACGGTGTCGCCGAGCTGAGCAGCCGGATGTGATGCCGCCGCGCCGCGTTCTTGTCGTGGTCGCACACCCGGACGACGAGACGTTCGGGCTCGGCTCGGCGATCGCGACCTGCACCGAGGCGGGCGACGACGTCACCGTCTGCTGCGCCACCCGCGGCGAGGCCGGCGAGACGCTGGTCGAGCCACCGGCAGGGTCGACGCTGGGCGACGTCCGCGAGGCCGAGCTGCGCGCGGCCGGTGACGTCCTCGGGGTCAAGGAGATCGTGCTGCTCGACTTCGCCGACAGCGGGATGACGGGTGAGCTGCCGCCGGGCGCGCTCGCCGGCACGCCGCTCGACGAAGTCGTGGCCGCGGTGGGGCACGTGGTCGAGGACGTGCAGCCCGAGCTCGTCATCACCCTCGACCACGAGTACGGCGACCATCACCGCGACCACGACATGATCGGCTCCGCAACGGTGGCGGCGATGCGGTCGCGGCCGGAGGTCCCGGTGTACCTGTGGACCGTCAAACGTTCGACCTTCGACCGGTGGCTGGCCCGGACGGGCGAGCTGCGGCCGGACAGCGACCACGTCGCCGGGGACGCGGTCGGCATGGGCCGCCCCGACGACCACGTGACAACGGTGGTGGACATCACCGCGGTCCGGCACCTGCGCGAGCGGGGCGCGGCCGCGCACGCGAGCCAGCCGCCGCCCTGGCAGGGAATGCCGCAGGACGTCGTCGAGGAGTTCCTGCGCGCCGACCATTTCGTGCGGGTGCAGCCGCCGTGGGACGGCGGCCCGCCGGAGACCCGGCTGCCCTGACCCGCCCGGCTCCCTTGACCGCCCAGCTGCGGGCTAGCGTCGTGGCGATGGCTACGCCTCGCCGCATCCTGACCCAGGGCGGGCTGCTGCGCGCCATGCTCGCCCGCCAGCTGCTGCTCGAACGGGCCACGCTCTCTGTGCCCAGAGCGCTCGAGGCGATGGGCGGCCTGCAGGCGCAGTACGCACCCGCGATGTACGTCGGGCTGTGGTCCCGGCTGGTCGACCTGCCCCGTGCCGAGGTCACGCGCACCCTGGTCGAGCGCGAGACCGTGCAGGGAACCTTGCTGCGCGGGACGATCCACCTGGTCTCCGCCCGCGACTACTGGCCGTTCGCCGTCGGCATCCGCGAACCGCGACGCGACTGGTGGCTGCGGGTCGCCGGCAAGGGCGTCGACGTCGACGCACTCGAGGCCGGCATCCAAGCGCTGCACGAGCGCCTGCGCCACGGGCCGCTCCGTCGTGACGAGCTCGAGGACCCGGCGTACCCGTCTCTGCCCGCCAACTTCTGGTTGGACCTGCTGCGCCTGCCGCCGTCGGGCACGTGGGAGCGGCGTCGGGCGGACCTGTTCGGCCTTGCCGAGACGTGGATCGGACCGGAAGCGGTGACCGTCGGCGAGTCCCAGGTGCACCTGGTACGGCGGTACCTGCAGGCGTTCGGACCGGCCTCCCGCAAGGACATCGCCACGTGGGCGGGGCTGCCGGTCAAGACGGTCGTCGCGGCGCTGGCCGAGCTGGACACGCGAACGTTCCACGACGAGGACGGCAAGGAGCTGGTCGACCTGGCCGGCCTGCCGCTGCCTGACGTCGACACAGCCGTGCCGGTGCGCTTCCTGGCGGTCTGGGACGCGATGCTGCTCGTCCACGCACGGCGTACCCAGGTGCTGCCCGAGCACCATCGCCCACGCATCTTCGGCACCAAGATCCCGTTCTCGTTCAACACCGTGCTCGTCGACGGCCAGGTGGCGGGCACCTGGCGGTACGCCGAGGGCTCGGTCTCGATCGTGTGGTTCGACCGGCCCGCCCCGGACGTGCTCGACGAGGCCGAGACCGAGGCCAAGAGCCTGGCCGCCTTCCACGCCGACTGATTGCCGGCCGTCGACGGAGGTACTCCGGCCGCCGCCCATCGGGTACAGCGAGTCGGAACCGAGTCCCAAAGTGGGTTGACCGGGCACCCGGTTGCCGTGACGCTCTCGACGATGAGCCTCCGACGACTCGACGTGCCCGACCTGCACGAGACCCCCGGCTACGCCCACGCGACCGTGGCCGACGGCCCGCAGGTGCACCTGTCCGGACAGTGCCCGCTCGACGGCTCGGGCCAGGTCGTCGGACGCGGAGACGTCGCGGAGCAGACTCGCCAGGTCGCCGCCAACGCGATGACGGCACTCCAGGCGGCCGGCGCCACACCCGAACAAGTCGTGCGCACCGTCATCTACGTCGCCAGCCACGACCGCGCCGACCTGGCGCTGGCCTGGGACACCCTGCTCGCCTCACCTCTGGCCGCTGCCTTCACGACGGCCAGCACGCTGGTCGGCGTGACCGTGCTCGGCTTCCCCGACCAGCTCGTCGAGCTCGACGTCACCGCGGTCGTCGATGCCTGAGCCCGGCGTGCAGATCCGGCCGGCCGACGAGGCGGACTGGCCCGCGATCTGGCCGTTCTTCGCCGAGATCGTCGCGGCCGGCGAGACCTACGCCTACCCGGAGGACCTCACCCTCGAGTCGGCCAGGTCGCTGTGGATGGAGCAGCCGCCCGGCCGAACCGTGGTCGCCGTCGACGGCGGGGTCGTCGTCGGCTCGGCCAAGATGGGTCCCAACCGGCCCGGCCGCGGGGCGCACATCGCGACCGCCAGCTTCATGGTCGACCCCGCACACCAGGGTCGAGGGATCGGTCGCACGCTGGGACGGTACGCCGTCGGCTGGGCCCGCGAGTCCGGCTACCGCGGCATGCAGTTCAACGCCGTCGTGGAGACCAACGTCGCCGCGGTCGCGCTCTGGCAGGCGCTCGGGTTCGAGATCCTGGCGACCGTTCCGGAGGCGTTCGACCACCGCACCCACGGGCTGGTCGGGCTGCACGTCATGTACCGGAGGTTCTCGCGGCCAGCCGGACCGGTCAAGCTGCCGTCGGCCTGAGTCGTCCACGTCGCGGGAGTACCGAACGACGGTCCAGTGCCGCGCGACGATCGCGGTCGGCGACAAACCCACAGGTCAGCGAGCTGTGCCCGCGTGCCGGAAGCCGTTGCACCGTCTTTCGGTGCGCCGCCAGAGGGTCGTCAGTCGCCGGCAGTCGCTGGTTCGGTCTCCGGGGCGCCCGGCTGCAGTGCGTCGCCGTCGGACGAGCCGGAGCTGGTCCGATCTGCCGAAGACGACGCGGTCGGGTCAGCCGAGGTCCGCCGCGGCATGAGGAACACGGCCGCCACTCCCAGCACGGCAACGACGACCTGCGCGAGGAAGACGTTGTGCGCCGCGTCGTACACCGCCGAGCGCACGAAAACCTCCGCTGCGCCGTGGAGCGGCCCGCTGGACACAAGGCTGGTCGCATCGTGGCCGCCCGGCAGGCTGCGGAGGGAGGCCGGCGCGTCAGCGAAGCGGGACGAGAGGGTGTGGTTGGCGATCGCACCGAAGACCGCGATGCCGACCGCGCTTCCGATGGACCGGGCGAACATGTTCATCCCGGTGGCGACGCCCCGCTCCCGCCAGTCGACCGCTGACTGCATCGCGACCACGGACGGCACCGACGTCAGGCCGAGCCCCACGCCGACGACGAACGTCGTGGCGCCCACCTCCCAGACGTGCGACGACTCGGTGAGGAAGGTCACCAGGATGGTGCCGGCGATCACGAACAGACTGCCCACGATCGCGGTGGCGCGAAAGCCGACGCGCATGTAGATGCGTCCGGCCACTGACGCGGACAGTGGCCATCCGAGCGTCATCGCAGCGAGCGCGAAGCCGGCGACGAGAGCGCTCGTCCCGAGCACGAGCTGCGCGTACGTCGGGATGTAGGAGCTCAGGCCGATGAGCACAGCGCCGACGGTCAGCGACACCAGGCTTCCGGCGGCGATGACGCGACGGGACAGCATCTGCAGCGGGACGACGGGCTCGGCCGCGCGCCGCTCGACGAGAATGAACGCAGCCAGCGCGACGGCACCGACCACGAACACCAGGACGCTGGTAGCGGAGGCCCAGGCCCACGCGACACCACCCTCGAGCAGGCCCAGGATCACCAGCGAGCAACCCGCCGTGAGCAGCACCGCGCCGGCGATGTCGAGGTCGTGCTTGCGGCGCTCGACCCGCTCGATGAAGTGACGCCCCAGCATCCAGACCGCGATGGCGCCTAGCGGGATGTTGACGAAGAAGATCCAGCGCCACGACAGGTAGTCGGAGAACACCCCACCGAGAGTCGGACCGATGACGGAGGAGACCCCCCACACGCTGGCGATGTAACCCTGGACCTTGGCCCGCTCCTCGACGGTGTACATGTCGCCGACGACCGTCATGGTCATCGGGAGCACCGATCCGGCGCCGATGCCCTGGATGGCTCGGAACGCGATCAGCGACGGCATGCTCCAGGCGAACCCGCAGAGGATCGAGCCGACCAGGAAGGCACCGATGCCGAAGAACAGCACCGGCCGGCGCCCGACCATGTCGGCGAGCTTGCCGTAGATCGGCACTGTGACGGCCTGCGCCAGCAGGTAGATCGAGAACAGCCATGGGAACTGCGAGAAGCCGCCGACGTCACGGACGATGGACGGGACCGCCGTCGCGAGGATCGTCGCGTCGATCGCGACCAGCCCGGTCGAGAGCATCAGGCCCCCGAGGACGGGGCCACGTTCCGAGCGGAGCCCGACACCGGCCGAAGAAGAGGTCTTAGAGGTCACGTGCTGGCACAACACGTCGTGGCCAAGATCCCTTCCCGGCCCCTGACCGGGCCTCAGATGCCGCCGACGCGGCCGATCCCGCCCCTGGAGGTGACACGTCCCGAGGTCCGAGGCGTGCGTGATCGACCGGAGGTCGACGGGGCCTGGTCATCAACCGGCTGGGGCGGCGAAGTGCTGGTAGTCCTTCAGCCCCGTCCATGCGCCGCCCCACTCCCAGCCGATGCTCGCGAACGCGCGCACCACGACGTCGTCCGCGCGGATCGACCCGGTCGGCACCCTGGCCCCGAGCGACCGGTCGATCAGCACGAACCTGGACGCGGACCGCGGGTGCACGGCCGACGCCGTCAGGTAGGGGTTCTCCGCCGGGTTGACGTCGATGGCTTCTCCGTAGGCGTGCCGGGACCACACGGCCCCGCCCGCAATGCGACGGCAGTTGAAACCGGCCGTGTTGTCGGCTGCCATGGATCGCTCGTCCACTCCGGCGTAGTCGTCGACGAGTCGCATGCGCCTGATCGGCCAGCGCGCGTCGTACAGCCGCTCGAACACCGCGCCGACATCCGTGGCGAACCGCTTGCGCACGACCAGCTCGCCGAGGTGCGCCCGGCCGTCGAAGCCGATGAATCGCAGCCGCAGGTAGCGCAGCTCCCGCAGCGGCACCGGACAGACCGGCCGATAGCTGTCGTGCATCCGCGTGCGCAGGCCCGGACCGATGCGGTGCACCCGCACGACGTACGCCGGGAACGCGCCCTCCGCACCGGTGCCGCGCTCGGCGGCCGGCCCGGCGCTGCCAGACCCTGACTCGGCGACTGTCTGCGGAGGCTCCGAGCCGGCCGCGCCGGACGTGCACCCCGCGAGCACGAGCACGGCCACCAGCGCTGAGCGGACCGCGGTCATCACTGCGCTCCCGGTCGCGGGGCCAGGTCGGTGCATCCCCGCAGCCGCTTCCAGTCGGCGATCGCGGCCGTACGCCGTTCACCGTGCACCGGCCGCGCGGGGCCGCCGGCGAGCCCGATCCGGGCGGGGTCCCATGAACCCCCCACGACCGAGCCGTTCCGGACCTGCACCTGCAGCACCCCCGAGTCGGGCTGCCGGCCGTGGTACCAGACGAAGTTCCCGAGCCCGTAGTCGACAAAGGTGTGGTCCAGCCAGCCGGCGCCGAGCAGGACGTGGGCGTGGCTTCCGACCAGGACGTCCGCCCCGGCCGCCGCGAGTGCCCTGGCGGTGACCCGTTGCTCGCGCGTCGGGCAGGTCTCGAGCTCGGTGCCCCAGTGCAGGTACACGACCACGACGTCATTGCGCCGGGCGGCCTCCTGCACCGCGCGCACGAGACGTCGCGGATCCGCAGCCCGCGCTGTCGCGATCCCCGCCTTGCTCGGCCCGGCGGCCGACCTGGCGAGCTGGTCGGGCTCGGAGCTCGCGGCCAGGAACGCGATGCGCGTGCCGTGGGTGGTGACCCGGTAAGCGCGGAACGCCTCGCGCACGTCGCGCCCGATACCGACGACCGGGACGGCGCTGCGACGTACGGCGCGCAGGGTGTCCCGCAGACCGACGGGACCG